>NZ_CDWTMG010000239.1:0-7394 GCF_977945845.1 Frankia sp. CcMO1 | reverse complement strand
GGTCCAGAGGGCGGCCACGCAGGGACCGGGCGTGATCCGGTCCGCGGCTTCGCTCGCGGCGGCGGCCGGCGTCCTGGCGGACCTCCCGGACGACGCGCACCGGCACGCGGGCGCGCTCGACCGCCCCGCCGTCCCGGGTCTGGCCGAATGGGAGACCACCAACCTGCACACCGTCGCGACGGCGCTGACCTGGGTCGCGGCGCTGCGGGAGGAGACCCGCGGGGGGCACTTCCGGGAGGACTTCCCGGGCGAGGACGCCGGCTGGCGGGGACGGCTGGTCAGCCGGGTCGACGACGACGGCGTGTTGACGACGTCGTTCGCGCCCCTGGCCGGTGGGCCGGCGTTGCCGTGGCAGGTGGGTCGGCGGGCGGGCCGGCAGGCGGGTCAGGAGGCGGGTCAGGAGGCGGGTCAGGAGGTCTCGAAGGAGTGAACGTGCATCGGTGGCTCGACGAGCCGCGCACCGCGTGGCAACCGGGGGTGCGTGAGGCCCTGGTAGAAGCCGGCTTCGATCCCGCCTGGGTGCGCGCCCTCGTGCTGCGGGCCCTCGACGAGGATCTCGGCGGGCGGCCGGACCGCGGCCACCGCACGGCCGGACACGACATCACCACCGAGGCGACGATCCCCGAGGAGGCCGAGGGGGAGGCGCATATGGTGGCCCGCGGCGACGGGGTCGTGGGCGGGCTGCCGCTGCTGCCCGTGGTCCTGGCCGAGGTGGCGGCGTGGCTCGGCCTGCCGGTGCCGTACGCCGACGTCCTGTGCCGGGACGGCGACCGGGTGCGGCGCGGCGACGTGATCGCCGTCCTGCGCGGCCGGACCCGGGTGCTCCTGGTCGCCGAGCGGACCGCGCTCAACCTCCTTTCGCGGGTGTCGGGGGTGGCGACGCACACGCGGTCGTGGGCGGACGCGCTGGAGGGGACCGGGGCCCGCGTGCTCGACACGCGCAAGACGTCGCCGGGGCTGCGCATGCTGGAGAAGTACGCGGTGCGGTGCGGCGGCGGCACGAACAAGCGGATGGGCCTCTACGACGTCGCCATGATCAAGGACAACCACAAGATCGCGGCCGGTTCGATCACGGCGGCGTTCGTGGCGGTGACGGAGCGCTTCCCGGGTGTGGACGTCCAGGTCGAGGTGACGACGCCGGAGGAGGCCGTCGAGGCGGTGACTGCCGGCGCCCGGTTCCTGCTGTGCGACAACATGGGGGCCGACGTCCTGGCCGAAACCGTGGCGAAGGCCCGGGCCGCGGCACCGTCGACGGTGGAGCTGGAGGCGACCGGGGGGCTGACGCTGGAGGTCGCCCGGGAGTACGCGGATACCGGCGTCGACTACCTTTCGGTCGGCGCGCTCACGCACTCGTCGCCGGTGCTGGACATCGCGCTCGACCTGGCCTGACGCACTCACCAAGGTTTGCCCACGCAATCGGTGTGATCCGGCCGCGCGGAAACGTTTGAGCACGCCCAGAACGTGGGCGAACCTCGCCACGGCGACGCCGTGTCAGGTCATCCCGATCAGCCGTTCGTAGAGGTTGCGCAGCGACTCGGCGATCCCCACCCGCTCCTTCCAGCGCTCGGTGGGGTCGGCCCGCCACGGCGTCTCCTGCGACCTGGCCGCCAGCAGCGCCTGCCGGATGCTCGCGACGTCGGGTGCCGCCGAGCCCGCGGCGCCGTCCTCGGTCGCGTACGTGAAGGACGGGCGCTGCGCCGCGGCATGGCTACCGGCGGGCAGCACCAGCCGGGTACCGAGGTCGTGGCACGCCTCGGGCCAGATCGAGTGTGACCCGTACAGGGACGGCACGACCGACACGTCGAGCGAGAACAGGTGGTCCCACAGCTGGGAGTCCGTCATCGGCCGGTGCGTACGGAGGACGCCACCCGAGGCCTCCACGACCTTCTGGATCGCGCTGACGGTCGCCGGCGCGTAGCGGGAGGAGTCCGGATCGCGCAGGTGCTCGTGCAGGTGGACGATCAGCCGCACGTCCTTCACGTCGGTGGCGGCGGTGGCGAGCGCCCCGACGAAGGACAGCGGGTCCCCCGGCATCCGCATGCTGCCGAGGTGGGTGCCCACCAGCCAGGGGCCGCGGCGCTGCGGCGGGTGCACCCGGCGCATGCGCACGAAGTCCACCACGTGCGGGTGCGGCAGGACGGCCGCCTCCACGCCGAACCGCGCCCGCAGCTCGTCCGCGGCGGACGCCGTCAGCGTCACCAGCGCGTCCGCGGACTTCACCAGGACCTCGAGCTGCTCCGCGTAGTGCTCCGTCTCGGCGCCCGAGGGGTCGTGGAGGTGGTAGGCGGTCACGACGAGGGGTGTGCCGGACTCGCGGACGACGTCGACGGCCTCCTTCACCTCGGTCGTGCCCATCCGCGCCGGGACGCCGTGCACGTGGACGACGTCGACGTCGTCCAGATGCGCTGCGAGCCAATGCTTGTCGAACTGGGCGGGCGGCCGCGGGGCGGCGCCCGGTGGGGGCACGGTGGGGCGGTGCACACCGTCCACGCCCTCGGGATGGCCAAGGTGACGTACGTACAGGCCACGGCCGGGCAACGCCGCGACGGTGATGATCTCGCGACCTTCCCACTCCGGGCTGGCGCGGCGACGACGGCGGGACGGAGACATGGCAGCCGTTCGCGACTGGCGGCGATCGCCGTTCGACGCTGGGGTCGCTCCGCTGCTGGGCGACAGCGTCACCATAGTGGTCATCCCCTCCATCAGACCCCCGCCGGGGTGTTCCGTGACCGCCCGGATCGGGCCGGACGCTCGATCTCCGTCGTCCAAGGGTGCCATCTGAGATCGCGATCCGCGCGGCGAGCGCTGATGCTGCGAGCGGTGACGGTACGGACGGATCCGGTCGGGTACAGGGCCCGCAATGGCCCGTCGGCACGACGTGGCCGGACACGAAGGAGGGGACCCCGGTGAGCGCGAGGGAATTCGGTCGTCAACTGCTGACCCGGTTGCTGACATACACGATGGACGCGGTCCCGGGCGCGATCGGAGCCGGCCTGAGCATCGCCGGCGGCGAGGACGGCGCCCCGCATTCCACCGCGGCCGTCGGCGTGGCCACGGACCTGGATCCTGGGCAGTGGTCGGGCACCACCGGTCCGATCTGGGACGCCTTCCGCAGCGGCCGCGTCGTCGTCGTCCCCGACCTCGAGCGCGACAGCGCCTCGGAGATCGACGAAGCTCTGCAGATCAGTTTCGAGGCCGGGCCCCCGATCGGCCTCGGGACGTTTCACGGAGGTGGTGCGGCGGAGCCGGCGAGCGGCCGCCACATACTCGGCATGGAGAAGGCCGGCGGCGAGGCCGCCCACGTCGCCGACGCCGTCCGCGGTGCCGTCTTCTCCAGCGGGGAGTGGGGCGGTGAGCTGCCGGTCGTCCTGTCGGTGTACCTGGACCGGGTGCCGGAGCCGGCCACCCTCCAGGAGATCGACCGGCACGAGCCGGTGCTGACCCAGGCGCTCGCGGTCGTGGAGTACTGCGCCGGTGAGGAACTGCTCGCCGAGCAGATGGTGCAGATGAACCAGTACCGCCGGGTGATCGAGCAGGCCAAGGGCCTGATCATGGGGGCCGTGGGTACCGACTCTTCGGCGGCGTTCGAGACCCTGTCGCGGGCGAGTCAGCACTTCAACGTCCGGCTGCGGTCCCTCGCCGTGGCGCTCGTGGAACACGTGAGCGGTGCGGAGGCGGAGCACCCCGAGGATCCCGAGCTCGTGGTGCACCCGACCGCCACCGACCGGAAGGTGGCCGCCCGGGTCTGGGCCGCCCTCACCGCCGGCCAGTATCTGCCCAGCGGCAGGACGACCGGCTCGAGCGCACCCGAGCTCCCTCGGATGCCTCTTCCGTGAGCGAGGTAGCGGCCGCGGGCCGTGTCTGGACCGAGGGCACTCCGCCGGGCACACCGGAGCACCACCCCGGGCGGCTCCTCGCTACGGCGCGGAACTCCAAGACAGCCTCCGAAAGGCGACCGAGGTCGGCGAGCGGGCGAGTCCGAACGAGCAGATACGACTCGAGGTGCATAGATCACAATCCTGGCTAGCGTCTATGAAGCGGGTCACGACGGTGGCCTGGATCCTCGCTGGTGGAGGTTGAGATGGCCCTGTTGCTGTGGCTCGTTGCAGTCGTGCTGGTGGTGTCCGGCATCGTGTCCCTGCTCCGGGGAGAGGTCCTCTGGGGTGCCGTCCTGATCATCGTGGGCCTTCTCGTGGGTCCGGGAGGCGTGAGCGTCTTCAACGTGTAGACGCGCGGCCGGCCAGCAGGCCCAGAGGGTTCGCCCCCGTCGCCGGCGTGGTCGGTCACGGGGGTGGGCCTTCGCCCTCGTCCCACGCCCGAGCGCCTGTTGCTTGCCACGGCACGGACCCATGAATGCAGGCTCTACGCTTTGACGTCGTGACTGAACAGCCGCCGACGGGCGCCGCGGCGCCACGGGACGACGCCGAGAACCTGCCGGAACAGATGCGCGTCCGGCGGGAGAAGCGCGAACGGCTCCTGTCCGGCGGCGTCGAGCCCTATCCCGTGGACGTCGGCCGGACCCACACGCTCGGCGAGATCCGCGCCGCGTACGGGGAACTTCAGGCGGACGAGAGCAGCGGCGAGGTCGTGACCGTCGCCGGCCGGGTCGTCTTCCTGCGGACGAAGGGCCGGCTGTGCTTCGCGATGCTCCAGGACGGGGACGGCACGCGGCTGCAGGTCATGCTCTCCCAGGCGGCGGTCGGGGAGGAATCGCTGGCGGCCTTCAAGTCGGACGTCGACCTCGGCGACGTCATCGCCGTCCACGGAGAAGTGCTCTCCTCGCGCACCGGTGAGCTTTCCGTGATGGCCGCGAGCTGGGTCATGGCCGGAAAGGCGCTCCGCCCGCTGCCCGTTCTGCACAAGGAACTGTCCGAGGAGACGCGGGTCCGGCAGAGATACGTCGATCTGATCGTACGCGAGCAGGCGCGTGAGATCGTCCGGGTCCGGGCCGACGTCATGCGTTCACTCCGGGATTCCTTCCACCGGCGCGGCTACCTCGAGGTTGAGACGCCGATGCTCCAGGTGTTGCACGGAGGTGCGACCGCGCGGCCCTTCGCGACGCACATGAACGCCTTCGACATCGACCTGTACCTGCGCATCGCCCCGGAGCTTTTTCTCAAGCGGTGCATTGTGGGAGGAATCGACAAGGTCTTCGAGATCAACCGGAACTTCCGGAACGAGGGCGCCGACTCCTCGCACTCGCCCGAGTTCACGATGATCGAAGCTTACGAAGCGTATGCGGACTACAACTCCATGGCTACGTTGACGCGCGAACTCGTGCAGGAGGCCGCGGTCGCTGTGCACGGATCGACCACTGTCACGCTCGCGGACGGCACGGAATACGACCTGGGCGGTGAGTGGGCGCAGACCACCGTGTACGGCTCGTTGTCCGCCGCTCTGGGTGAGGAGATCGGTCCCGATACGCCGCGAGAACGATTGGTGTCGTTCGCGGAGAAGCACGATGTGCAGGTTCTAGAACGCTACGGGCCGGGAAAGCTGGCCGAGGAGTTGTTCGAGGTGCTCGTCGTCCCGGGGCTGTACGAACCGACGTTCGTGCGTGACTATCCCGAGGAGACCGCCCCGCTGACCCGCGCGCACCGGACGACGCGCGGCGTCACGGAGAAATGGGATCTCTACATACGGTCCATGGAACAGGGCACCGCGTACTCGGAGCTCGTGGACCCCGTCGTCCAGCGCGAACGGTTCCTCGCCCAGGCGCGCCTGTCGGCCGCCGGTGACGACGAGGCCATGCGGCTGGACGAGGATTATTTGCGGGCAATGGAGTATGGCATGCCCCCCACCGGCGGCATGGGCATGGGCCTTGACCGGCTGCTGATGACCCTCACCGGGCACGGGATCCGCGAGACGATCCTGTTCCCTCTGGTGAAGCCCGAGTAAGAGGTTCCGCGGATAGGGGGGTGCGGGCAGGGCGCGGGCAGGGCGTGCCCCGGCATCCCGGTGGGCGGTGTCGTCGTCGCCCGTGGCTCCGTCACGGGCTCCTCCTCGGCCTTGCGGTGCATCCCGCCGGGCCCTTGCTCGCTACGGCGCTGAGTTCCTAAACAGGCTCTCGGGTTTCTCCTTCCTTACGTCCCGCCTGCCGCGGCGCGTGGATTGAACGTGAAGGCACGGCGGAGGGACCCCGCCGGGGCGCGTCCCGCGACGGTGTCTACCCTGGAGGAGTGAACTTCGTGCTGGCGATCGTGCCCTCGCTCGGGACGTTGTTCCTTTTCTGGCTGGCAGTTCGGGCGATGATCCAGGCCGACCGATCGGAACGCGCTGCGCAGGCCCGAATGTCTCAGGCCGGTCACGAGGGTTCTGAAGGTTGATGCCCGCCCGGGCGACTAGGCCGAACCGGTGAACCCTTGTGAGAAACCGACAAAGGTCAAGGGGAGCCTCGTGGGTACCGATAGAGAAATTGACTGTGCGGCGGCCGTGTCCAGTTGACACGCGCAAATGCCATAGTCAATGATTCGGGCAACAGCGCTTAGGCCGCGGCTTTGGCGGCCCGGTACCAGTGGCTTCAGGAGAATTCATGGCCCAGAAGGTTCAGGTCATTCTCGTCGATGACATCGACGGGGGTGAGGCGGAGGAGTCGGTCTCCTTCGCATTGGATGGCGTGAACTACGAGATCGACCTCTCGGAGAGCAACGCCACAGCGCTGCGCGAGGCGCTCGCGCCCTGGGTGGGGCACGCACGCCGCACGGGTGGGCGGGCCAGTGGCCGGCGAGGAGCATCGAAGAGCAGGTCGGCCGTCAAGACCGACCTGGGGGATGTCCGCGCCTGGGCGCGCGACAACGGCTTCCAGGTGAGCGACCGCGGCCGCGTCTCGGCCGAGGTGATGTCCGCCTACGAAGCCGCTCACTGATCAGGCGATGGAAACGGGGCCCGGCCGAGCGGCCGGGCCCGTTTCTGATCAAGGACTCCTGCGACAGGGGATTCCCGAGGAGAGCCACGCAAGACCCTGAGACCCTGCCCAGGACAGGCTCTGAGATCAGGGCTGAGATCACGGCTCCGTGGTGGAACTCCTCCACCTCCGGCTCGGCACGCCCGCATCCAAATCGGGCGGGCTGCCCGATTTGCTCCGCTCGGTGCGCCCCGTGCCCGAATCGTCCACGATCATGGTGGATTGGGCGTTCCGATCGGGCCCGAGTCGGTCCCGACTGCATCACGAGTCTCGTACGTCGCATCGACCCTGGGCGTGTCCGCCCGGAGCGAACACGTGGCCGGTGGGCGGGTACTGAGGAACACGAAAGGTCAGCGTCCCGTTGGCCGATGTGGAGTTGGGCTGGTCTCACCGTGCGAGTGCAGGGTGTTTCTGTCCGTAGCCACAGATAGCATCGATAGGGTTACATCGAGACTCGCGTCTCGCCCGCCCGAACGCACGAGGAGCGCTG
>NZ_CDWTMG010000238.1:0-7453 GCF_977945845.1 Frankia sp. CcMO1 | reverse complement strand
GGACCGCCCGGTGACGCGCACCAGTAGCCGCCGAGGGCAGATGATCTGCATAGGGTTCTCGAACTCGACCCCGCCCGAGTAGTCCACGGCGATGTCGTCGAAACGATCAAACAGCGCGTTGAGCACGATCCTGACCTCCAGCCGGGCCAGCGGTGCGCCGAGGCAGAAATGGATGCCCTGGCCGAAGGCGAGGTGCCCGCCGGTGTTGCGGTGGATGTCGAAGCGGTCGGGATCCGGATAGCGTCCCGGGTCCCTGCTGGCCGCGCCGGTCCACAGCGTCACCAGCTCGTCCTTGCCGATCTGCTGCCCCGCGAGCTCCGTCTGCGTGGTGGTCACGCGCGCCATCCGGGAGAAGGGTGGGTACAGGCGCATCAGCTCCTCGATGGCGCCCGGCAGCAGATCGCGGTCCGAGCGGACGGCCGCGAACGTCTCGGGGTGGCGGTCGAGGACGACGATCGCGTTGCCGATCATGGCCATCGACGCGGCGTGGCCGGCGAACATGGTCAGGCCGATCAGATCGCCGTTGCGCAACGGCTTGCCGTCGATACTCGCCTGCGCCAGGTCACTGAGCAGATCGTCGGTCGGGCTTTCCCGGCGCCTCCGCACATGATCAAGGATGTACGAGTTCATCTCCCGGATGGCGGGAGCGACCTCGGCCTCCATGACCTCGGGCGGCACCGTCGCCGCGTCGAGGGCGCCCAGCGCGTCGCCCCATGCCCGGAACATCGGCACGTCCTCGTGGGGCAGGCCGAGCATCTCGGCGACCACGGTGATCGGTAGGGGATAGGCCAGCGTGTCGATCAGATCGAAGGTGTCGGAGCCGGCCGTGCGGTCGAGCAGGGAGTGGGTGATCCGAGCGATCCGCTCGGACAGCACCGACACCGCGCGCGGTGTGAAGGCATGGCTGATGACCTGGCGCAGCATCCGGTGGTGGGGCGGGTCGCTGGTGACCAGGTTCCCCATCAGGAACAGGTCGAGATCAGGCTGCGGTTCGTTGAACAGTCGCACCGTCTCCGAGGAGAACGTCTTCGGATCGGTGAGGACATGGGCGATGTCGGCATGCCGGAACAACTGCCATCCGTACTCCTCACTGTGATGAATCGGATGCTGGTCGTGCATCTCCCGGAACCAGGAGAACAGCGAGTCCACAGCCTCGGTCGCGGATTGGTTCGTCGTTGGCATGGCCTACTCCCGATCTCACTGCCGTTGGATCGCTGATCACAGACGATGGACGGGGCGGTAGATTCTGTGATCGACTTCGGGTGTCACCGGGCGGCGACCCTCGGGCGCCGCAGGCGACGACGAGGACAACGTTGGTGAACCGGCGACCCGAAGACCCGATTCGATGGCGCCGTCCATGTACCCGCTCCAGCCAAGGGCAAGATCGTCGCCGCAGAATCTGATCCGCCCGAAGGGCTGGCTGATCGCACGGTGTAGCTGTGTGAGCTGGAAGGGCTGCCGGTACGCGGGCCCACCGAGGGCGTACTGGTCTGCCTGCCAGTCCGTCACGGTGTGCCTGCGAAGCTGCGCGTCCGGGATGATCCTGCGTACCGCCGCCTCGACCTGGGCACGGTTGCCGACGTCAAGCCTGTCGTCCACTGTGAAGGCGACGACCGGCGCGTTCTCGTTCAGCCGGCCCATGATGACGAGGGGATAGCCCTCGGGCGCCTCGGCGATGAACCGGTCCGTGGGACTGGTGAGATCCAGCCACAGTTTCTTCTGGCGTGGCACACCGTAGCCCTGGCTGCTTGCCCTGCGGTACTCCGATGGCAGCGCCGGGCCGAAGCTGATGGTCTTCCAGACGTTGACCGGGACGGCTATGACGACCTCGGGCACGGTGTAGGTCGCCCCCGTGCGGGTCCCTACCCGCACCCTTCCATTGCTCTGAGTGATCGACGTGACGGGGGAGTTGAGCCGGAGGTCTGGACTGCCGTCCTTCAGGATGGCCTCGGCCAGGGCGATGGTGCCCTTCTCCATGCGGAAGGTGTTCACTCCGGAGAAGCTCTGGTAGTTCCAGCCCGCGAGCGCCCACCACTGCGACAGCTGGAGCATCGAGCCGCGCGCGCTCGGAGCGCCGTAGAGCGCGGTGGTGCTGGTCATGCGGATCTCGTCCTGGGGCGGGTAGGCGAGCTGGTCGAGCCGGTCGCGCAGGCTCAGCCGGTCCAGCGGTGTGATCAGATCCTCGCGGGCGAACGGTTCGTACGGCTTCGGGAAGTAGTCGCGTGAGCCGTCGAAGAAAGGAGTGAAGAGTTCGCCCTGCCGGGTGTAGGCTTCGACCGGGTCGTACTCGGCGAATCCGGTGAGGGTTGGCATGATCACGCGCTCGGGTCCCGCGTCGGCCACGACCGACAGGCCGTAGCGCGCTATCTCGCGCCACACATGGGGCTGCAGCGGGTCGACCCAGGCGCCGCCGCGCTCGATCTCAGAGCCGTTGAAGGTGTCGGTCCATGTCCGCCCGCCGATGCGGTCGCGTGCCTCGAGCACAAGCACCCGCTGTCCCTTGCGCCGCAGCTCGCGGGCGGCGGTGAGGCCGGCCAGGCCGGCCCCGACAACGATGTTGTCGTAGTCGCGATGGCCCGCGTGGCCCTGTTCGACGGCCTCGGCCACACCGGGGAGGCCGACCCCGAGCGCGGATCCGGCGACGGCCAGGCCACCTGCCCTGAGCGCGGTCCTGCGAGAGAACGAACGGATGGACGAGCCTGTGTGCGCTCCGTCTTCATGCGTGGTCAAGGTGAATCCCCCCGCGTTACGGTCTGTGGTCGTCGAGGCGGTGTGGATGTCGCCGCGTTCCGGACGTGCGGGGAATCCGGCGCATGCGGCCTGCGCCTCGGATTCCCCACGCCGTTCCGGGTGGCTGGGCTGGGTCAGGCGGAGGGCTTGCGGAACTGCTTGATCAGCGCCGCGTAGCTGTCCTCGGCGTGGCCGTCGGCCACCGCGCGCTTCGCCAGCTCCAGGAAGAAGGTCGGGAGTTCCGCGTTGACGCCGAGCACTTTGCTCTCCTCCACGAGGTGCTCCATGCCGCCCACGTGGACGTTGACGGTGGCGTCGGTGGCCGGGAACCTGTCCTCGTCGATCTGCTGCGCGTAGGCGGTGACGTAGTCGGCCGTGACGTTGATCGCCGTGACCGCCAGGCTCGCGAAGGTGGTCGCCGGAACACTCGCGGTGCCCAGGAGCGCGGCACCGTGCAAGAAGGTGTTGAGGACGCCCCACATGATGCTGAGGACGGACATGTCATAGAGGGCGGACAGACCGTGGTCCTCGTCGAGATAGACGGTCCCGGTCTGGCTGAGTACCTGCAGGGTGGCCAGGTGCCCGTCGAAGGCCGCCTTCGGTCCGGAGTACAGCACCGTGGCCTCGGCGGTGCCGATGGCCTGGGGGAGAGCCAGGATCGCGCCGTCGAGATAGGTGCTGCCGAGCTGGGCCGCCCAGCTGGCGGTCTCACGCGCCACAGTGGAACTGGCCGTGGTCAGGTTGACCAGCGTCCGGCCGTCCAGGGCGGCGCCGACCGGGTCCAGCAGCTCGTGCACGGCGTCGTAGTCGGAGACGCAGATGACGACGAGTGGGCTTGCCTCGACCGCGGCCCTGATCGATGGGGCGAGGGTCGCGCCGTTGGCGACCAGATCGTCTGCCTTCCCTGCCGAGCGGTTCCAGACCGTGGTCGGGTGGCCGTTGGACAGGAAGGCCGCCGCCAGCGCGCGGCCCATCAGGCCGAGTCCGACGACGGTGACCGGCGATGCGGAGACTGAGGGGGTGGACACAGGAGCTTCTCCGGATGTCGTGCGGCGTCCGCCGCGATGGATGTGATCGTTCGTTCGCCGGTCCCAGGCGTGCCAGCGCGGTGATGTGACCCGCGTCCGCGTTTCGTGCGTCGATCTATTCCCGTCCCTCGTCCTCGGCGGCCCACGGGCCGCTGACACCGAAGGGGTTGTCTACGACGTAACGCCAGTAGCCGTCCTCGCCCTGACGCAGGACGTCGATGGCGACGCCGTCCAGCGGCTCGGGTTCGCCGTTTGCGCCGATCGTGTCCATCCGCCACTCGACCACAAGCATGGCGGTGTCGCCGACCACCAGCTTCTGGCGCACCGTCGCTTCCACGGACGGTTTGCGAGTCGCCAGAAATTCAGCCACGTAGTCGCGGCGGATCTGGCCGCGGAGGGGCTTTCCCGGCTCCCACATCCCGACCGCGTCGTCGGTGTACATCGCATTGACCGCGGCGGCGTCACCGGAGTTGAAAGCGGCTCCGAAGGCCTCCTGGTGCAGGTTGATGTCACGTACCAGTGCGTATTGAGTTTCGGTCACGGCACATTTGCTCCATTCGTATACTGACGGCATATGGCGTGGACCTGCTCGCAGGCTAGCAGCGAGCGTTCCTCGATCCGGTCTTGTGTCGGTAATCGTGTATAGACGTGAGAGGAATCGACCCGATTACCGGTGAACAACCAGCCACGGCGCGGATCGTGTCCCGTAATCCTGTCCGACAGGGCGGGTTCGCCCGCTGGAGCCGGTAGGTCGCGAACCGTGGGCAGCGCACGCCGCGGCGGTGGTTGTGCTCCCGCGGGTCCCCCGGGGGCGGGTGCTGGTCCGTTCGGAGTGCCGGTATGCGGCTAGCCCTGGTCGGTCTGTTCCAAAGCCCGGGCCACCGCCGCCTGGATCGCCGGGGCCGCCAGCGCCTCGGACGGGTCAAGGAGGTAGGCCACCCGGGCGTAGGCGACCAGCAGGTGCTCATCCCGCCGCGCGGCCTCGAGCAGCTGGTCGAGAAAGGCGAGCTCGGCCTGTTGTTCCTCGCTCAGGTCACCGCCCACACCAGGAAAGACGCGGTCGGCCCCGGTCGTCAGCTCCCACACATGGTCGACGGCTTCTGCCGCCAGGTCGGCGAAGAACCTGCCGGGCTCGACCGCCCCCGACCGGTCGACGTGGTCCCGCAACACCTTGGATCCCAGGGCCGCGACGGTCATACCCTGCCCGTATACCGGGTCGAAGCTGCATACGGCGTCGCCGATGACGAGTAGCCCGCCAGGGCGCGAGCTCATCCGCTCGTAGCGGCGTCGCAGGTTGGCCGGGAAGCGGTAGGCGATCGGCTCCCCGAGAGTCTCCTGATCGTGCACCGCGTCGTAGATGTCGGTGCTGGCCAGCGATTTCAGGAAGTCATGGAAGCCCGCGGAGTCGTGGGGTGGGTAGGCGCCGGCGATGCCGTAGCCGGTGACGACGGCACAGCCGTCCTCCACCTTGGCGCACAGCGCCCCTCGTGGAATCTCCGGCGAGGCGCCGACGTCGATGGAGACCTCGTCGACCATCCGGTCCTGCGCCAGCCGATAGTACTGGGTGGTGTAGCCGACGTCGACCCGGAGCTGCTCCTCCTCGACCTCGGGGTAGCCGAGCTCCGCGAGCCACACGGGCGTGCGGGTGCGTCGGCCGGTCGCGTCGACGACCAGGTCGGCGAACAGATCACGGCTGGTCTCCCCCCGCCGGACGCGGGCGCCCACCACGGTCAACCGGTCCGGGCTGGTCAGCAGCCCCGTGATCTCGGTGCGTTCCGCCACGGTCACGTTCGCGAGCGCACGCACACGCCCGCGGACCCGCCGCTCCAGATGCGGTCTGCTGACTGACAGCAGGGGCAGACCGGACTGCGGCTTGGGCAGGCGCCGGCCGTTCACGATCCACCGCGTGTTGCCGGTGCCGTCGCCTGCGGCTGCGCCGTTCGCTGTCAGCTCCTCGGTGATCCCCGGGAACAGTTCCTCCAGGACGAGGAGACCAGCGGCCAGCAGGTTGTGCAGGTGCTCGCCGTGCGGGACGCCTCGTCGGGTGTCACGGTGCCCCCCGGCGGCGTCGTGCCCGGTGAGGTCGTCACGGTCGACGAGGACGACCTCGGTGTACCGGTCCGCCAGCACACGCGCTGCCAACAGCCCGGCCATGCTTGCGCCGAGCACAACCACACGATCACGTCCAGATGTTTCCGCCATGCGGTCACTCCCCTGCTGCGTGCTAAAGGGTGGGGGGCGGAAAATAGCCCGCCTTGACGAAGAAGATCACATATCTCTCGAACAGGCCACGATCGACCGCCGGGCATTCAATGCCGGTTTCCCGCAGCGCGTGTTCGGTGTCCGAGACATCGATCGGCGGATAGGTGGCCAGGCCGTTGCCTGCGTTAATTCCCTCGAACGAGTCCAGCAGCGGGAACATCGCGTTCTTCCGGTCCCCGCGCACGCGGGCCGACCACGAGTCCCAGTCCAGCGCGGGCAGGTGGTATCCGAAGGATCTGAGGTGATCGACGAACTCGGCGAACGTCTGATTCTGCCGGTTGTATAGATGGAAGGTCCGGCCAGCGGTGTCCCGCAGCGTGGAGAGAGCCACGATCGCCGTGCTGACGTAGTCCACGGGAACCATGTGGACGACGCCGGCGAGGCTCTCGGGCACCGCCTGGGCCTCCAGGATTCCCCGGAGGCTCAACCAGACAAAATCCCTGGTCTGGCAGGCGCCGGTCATCTGGTCGCCGCACACGACATCCACCCGGTACACCGAGAGGGGCAGTCCGCGGTCCCTGCCGAGACCGATGATCTGCTCGGCGACCCATTTGCTCTGCAGATAACCGTTGTGCAGCAGGTGCGCCGGCCCGGTCGGGTCGGTCACGGTGGCCGCGCGCGCGTCAGGGCTCGGAGCGGGGAACACCCCGGTCGTCGACACGTAGTGGACCGGAACCGTGCGGTGTGCCGCGGCCAGCCGCAACACCTCCCGGGTGCCGCCGACGTTCGTCGGCGCGAGTTCGGTGTAGGGCCGCAGCCAGCTGACCGTCGCGCCGGCGTGATAGACGACGTCGACCCGGCGGGCGAGGTCGTCGAACCCGGCTTCGGCCAGGCCCAGTCGGCTCGCGGCCAGGTCACCGACGACGACGGACAGACGGGCCGGATCGATGTCCTCCCGCACCTGGTACCAAGCCAGGTTCTCCCGCAGGCGGTGGGTCGCCGTGGCCCGGTCTTCTCCCCGCACCAGGCAGTGCACCGTGGCGGTCGTCGATCGCATCAGATCACGGAGCAGGAACGCGCCGAGAAAGCCGGTGGCGCCGGTCAGCAGGATCTCGGCGGGGTCGGTGGCCACCCGGTCGATCTCGCCCGCGGGCTGAATACCCTCGTCGAGGTGGACCTCGGCGGAGAAGTCGACGTCGGCGGCGCGCGAGGACGCCCCTTGCGCGGCCACCAGGAGGGTGGCCAGGTGCTCCACCAGTTCCTTGGGTGTCGGGCGCTCGAAGATCAGGGATGGCGGCAGCCGCAGACCAGTGGCATCGGCCAGCCGGTTGCGCAGCTCCACCGAGGTGAGCGAATCGAATCCGAGGTCGGAGAAGAGCTGGTGCTCCTCGACCGCTCCCGGTGCCGAGTGTCCGAGGACGAGCGCCACCTCCTGAAGGACGAAGTCCGACACCGCGCCGCGCCGATGAGACGGGGGCAGTTCCGTGGATCTG
>NZ_CDWTMG010000237.1:0-7517 GCF_977945845.1 Frankia sp. CcMO1 | reverse complement strand
GAAGACAAGCCTAGAGGCGGCGAACGCGCTGCGTAGCCTGGGGTTGGCTACTCACGTCGTCGAGTTCGCGCCCCGGCTGATGCCGGCCCAGGTCGACGAGGCCGGCGGGCAGACGCTGCGAGCCCACATCACCGGGCTCGGGATCGGCGTCCACACCGACACGGCCACCGAGCGGATCGAGGCCGATCCCGACGGGCGGGTCACCCGGATGGTCTTCGCCCGTCACCCCGAGGGGCTGGCCGGCCTCGACACCGACGTCGTCGTGTTCTCGGCGGGGATCCGCCCGCGGGACGCCCTGGCCCGCGAGTGCGGACTCGACGTCGGGGATCGCGGCGGCATCGTCGTCGACGAGGGCTGCCGCACCAGCGACGAGCACATCTACGCCGTCGGCGAGTGCGCCCTGGCGGCCGGACGGGTGTACGGGCTGGTCGCACCCGGATACGCGATGGCCGAGGTCGTCGCGGACCGTCTGCTCGGCGGCGGCGCGACCTTCACCGGTGCCGACATGTCGACCAAGCTCAAGTTGCTCGGCGTCGACGTCGCGAGCTTCGGGGACGCCTTCGGGACGACTCCCGGTGCGCTGCCTATCACGTTCGCCGACCCGGTGGCCAAGGTCTACAAGAAGCTGGTGCTCTCCGACGACGCGCGTAGCGTCCTCGGTGGTATCCTCGTCGGCGACGCCGGGGAGTACGGCATGTTGCGGGCCATGGTCGGCTCCGCCGGGGTCGTGCCGGACGATCCCGCGCGGCTCATCCTGCCGGCCGGCGACGGCGACGGGGCAGGGGCCGGCGGCTCCGGGGCCGGGGCGGCGCTCCCCGCCGGGGCGCAGATCTGCTCGTGCAACAACGTCACCCACGGCCAGATCTGCGCCGCGATCAGCGAGAACGGCCTTACCGACGTCGCCGGGATCAAGGGGTGTACCAACGCGGGCACGAGCTGTGGCAGCTGCTGGCCGATGCTCAGGACGATCCTCGGCCAGCAGCTCGCCGCCGCGGGCATCGAGGTATCGAAGGCGCTGTGCGAGCACTTCGACGTCAGCCGGGCTGAACTGTTCGAGATCGTCCGGGTGCGGGGGATCACGACGTTCTCGCAGCTGATCGCCGAGCACGGTCGGGGCCGGGGCTGCGAGGTTTGCCGGCCGGTGGTGGCCTCGATTCTCGCCTCCCTTTACAACGGGTACGTCCTGGCCGGCGAGCAGGCCGCCCTGCAGGACACCAACGACCACATGCTCGCGAACATGCAGAAGGACGGCACGTACTCGGTCGTCCCCCGGCTGCCCGGCGGCGAGGTCACGCCCGAGACGCTCATCCTGATTGGCGAGGTGGCCCGGGACTTCAACCTCTACACGAAGATTACCGGTGGGCAGCGCATCGACCTCTTCGGCGCCAGGGCCGAGCAGCTGCCGAAGATCTGGAAGCGGCTGACCGACGCCGGACTCGAGTCCGGACACGCCTACGGCAAGGCGTTGCGGACGGTGAAGTCCTGCGTCGGGGAGACCTGGTGCCGCTACGGCGTACAGGACTCCACCACGCTGGCCGTCGACCTGGAGCTACGCTACCGCGGCCTGCGATCTCCCCACAAGATCAAAATGGCGGTCTCCGGCTGTGCCCGGGAATGCGCGGAGGCGCGGTCCAAGGACGTCGGGGTGATCGCCACCGAGCAGGGCTGGAACCTGTACCTGGGCGGCAACGGCGGTCACCGGCCCCGGCACGCGGAGCTGTTCGCCTCCGACCTCGACACCGAGACGCTCGTCCGCTACATCGACCGGTTTCTGATGTTCTATGTGCGCACCGCCGATCGCCTCCAGCGCACCGCGCCGTGGGTGGAGAGCCTCGACGGCGGCCTCGGACATGTCCGCGAGGTCATCGTCGACGACTCGCTGGGCATCTGCGCCGAACTCGACACGGCCATGGCCCACCACGTCGCGACCTATCAGGACGAGTGGAAGACGACGCTGGCCGATCCGGTCGCACTGCGCCGGTTCGCCTCGTTCGTCAACGCCCCCGAGGCGGCCGACCCCGACGTCATCCACCTCCTCGAACGCGGCCAGCCCCGGCCGGCCCGCCCGGCCGAGCGGGCAGCCCTCATCGCCGGTGCCACGCTCCCCGTGGTGGCTGGCCGTTTCCTTACCTATCCAGGCTCCTTGCCTATCCAGAGGGACGAAACGGACACAAAGGAGTCGAAATGAAATAACTTGCGCGTTTCGAACCCTCCACAGGCCTGTGACCTGCGATGATGATCTCGATCACGTATTTGTTACTTCATTACGTCCCCAAAAGCCTCTGGATAGGCAAGTAAGCGCATCCCGGACGATCTGGAGGCCGCCATGATCTGGACCGACATCTGTGCCCTGGACGATCTGACTCCCGATCGCGGCGTGGCCGCGCTCGTCAACGGCGCCCAGGTGGCCATCTTCCGGCTGAGCGACGGTCCCGTGCTCGCCGTCGGCAACGCCGACCCGATCGGCCTGGCCAACGTGCTCTCCCGGGGTCTCGTCGGCTCCCGCGGAGACCGGGCCGTGGTCTTCTCGCCGTTACACAAGCAGGCGTTCGATCTGGTGACGGGGGAGTGCCTCGATGCCGAGGGGTGCGCCTCCCCGTCTACCCGGTGCAGGTGCAGGACGGTCGGGTGCTGGTCGGCCCCGTCGCGGCGGCCCGTCCGGTCAGCTGAGGCGGTCAGCCGGCCGGTCAGCCGGAATGGTCGGCTGCGGCGATCGGCCCCGAACGGGCTGGTCAGGCCGCACACTGGGAGAAAGCCGACGCGGGAGGGGACGAAGATGACCGGTGTGCAGACAGCCCCGGGCGGATGGGTGGCCCTTGTCGGTGGCGGTCCCGGGCGGGCGGATCTGATCACCGTACGCGGTCTGCGGCTGCTCCAGGCTGCGGATGTCGTGGTGGTCGACCGGCTGGCTCCCCGTGAGCTGCTGGATGAGGTGCGACCCGGTACCGAGATCATCGATGCGGGCAAGGCGCCGCACGGTCACAACCTGACCCAGGACGAGATCAACGCGGTGATCGTCGATCGGGGACTGCGCGGGCTCGGCGTCGTCCGGCTCAAGGGCGGTGATCCGTTCGTCTTCGGTCGTGGCGGCGAGGAGGCCCTGGCCTGCGCTGCGGCCGGCCTGCCCTGCGAGATCGTCCCCGGGGTGACGAGCGCCGTCGCGGTCCCCGCGCTCGCCGGGATCCCGGTGACCCACCGGGGCATCACCCAGGACGTGGCTGTCGTCAGCGGCCATATCGATCCGTCGCATCCCGGTTCCACCGCCGACTGGGACGCGCTCGCTACCGGTCCGGGCACAGTCGTCGTGCTGATGGGCGTCGGGGCACTGCCCGAGATCAGTCACGAGCTGGTGAAGCGGGGCCGCCGGCCGGAGACTCCGACCGCGGTGATCCACGCTGGCGGGACAGCCGACGAGACGATTATCACCGGGCCCCTGGCGGATATCGCCCGGCTCGCGGCCGAAGCCGCGATCAGTTCTCCCGCGGTCATCGTAATCGGAGATGTGGTTTCGCTACGTGATCGAATTATCGGCGTGATGGGTACCGTCGGGGCGGTCCCGGCGGAGCCGCTTCCGGTGGAGCCCACGGTGTCGGCTTGACGCTCCCGCCGTCGGGTCGCCCGTCCACCCGGACCTTCAGCGCAGCGCCAGGATCCGGTCGTCCCCCTTTCTCGGGTCCCCTCGGCCGTCGGTGTTGCTGGTGATGATCCATACCGATCCGTCCGGTGCGAGCACCGCCGCGCGCAGCCGGCCCAGCTCACCGGTGAACGCCGCGCGGGGGGCGCCACGCACATGGTCACCGGCCAGGCCCACCTCCCACAGCCGCTGTCCGCGCAGCGCCGCCACGTACAGGGTGTCTCCACGGATCGCGACGCCGCTCGGGGATGCTTCGGCGGTGGTCCAGGTGACGAGGGGATTGCGCAGGCGGCCCTTGTCGGTGTCGCCGACGCCCTCCACCATCGGCCACCCGTAGTTGCCGCCCGGGATGATCAGGTTCACCTCGTCGAAGTTGTTCTGGCCGAACTCGGATGCCCACAGCCGTCCGGCCGTATCCCACGCCAGGCCCTGCACGTTGCGGTGGCCGATGCTGTAGATCAGCGAGCCCGGGAACGGATTGCTCGGCGGCACGCTTCCGTCGGGACGCATCCGTAGGATCTTGCCGTTCAGACTGGCGCGGTCCTGCGCCCGTGTGGTCACGCCGGCGTCCCCTACCCCCGCGTACAGCAGGCCGTCCGGGCCGAACCTGATCCGTCCGCCGTTGTGGATCTGGGCGTTCGCGAGCCCGGTGAGGATCGGTGCGGGGGAACCCGCCCAGTTCCCGGTCAGCCGGAACCGCACGATCCGGTTGTCGGCCCGGGTCGTGTAATAGGCGTACACGAAGTGATCGGCCGCGTAGGTGGGGGAGACGGCGAGGCCCAGCAGCCCCGATTCCCCGCTGTGCACCATGTCCGGAAAACGGGCGACCTCGGTAGGCTCGCCACTGCCGGCCGGGCGACGCAGGATACGGCCGCTGTCCCGTTCGCTGATCAAGGCGTCCCCGGAGGGGAGGAAGGCGACATCCCAGGGCGCCGCGAGACCCGTGGTGATGATGCGCAACTCGGGCTGCGGGCTGTCGCGACCCGCCGACGGTGCGGTGGTGGCCGGCTTCGACGACTCGGCCGGCCAGGGGCGGCCACCATTCCCGCCGCAGGCGGATACGCCGAGGCCCACCAGGGCGAGAATGGCGCTGACCAGGACGAGGCAGCGCACGGGAGGACAACGGGGAGATTCGGGGCGGCCCGCGACTAGGTCAGCCTTTGCCGCGGCGGCGCGGCCGGGCTTAGGAGACGTGACGGGCGGCAAGGACCGTCAGTAGCATCACGATCGCGATCAGCGTGACGATCACCTGCGGTGACATCTGGAAGAAGCTCTGGCGCAGGTACTCGCGCGAGGCGCGGCAGGTGGGACACCGGCCTTCGACCACCAGTCCGGCGCAGCGCGCGCAGACGAGATCCTCGCTGCCCATAGCGCCTCCTTCTCACCCGGGACGGATGCCATGATCGGGCGATCGTCGCACTTCCTCGGGGTGGGGACAACACCCGGACGTTTCGGATGGAGCACGACCGTTGGCGACACGCACGATCGACCTCCACGTTACGCCCGCGCACGGTGGCGTGCCGCTCCGTCAAAGGTCGACCGGGCGAGCGGTGACCCGCTCGGGGCTGTTCTCGGAGATTCCGGTCGGGCGTTAACCTGCGGCCCCCGACCTTCGTCACGCCCTACCATGCGGCTACTGAAAGTCATGGGAGTGCGGGAAGGCGCAATGATCGTTTTGAGTTCCGTGAGCAAGCGGTACCCGAACGGCGGCCGGCCGGCGCTGATCGATGTCACCGCGGAGATCGGTGCCGGTGAGTTCGTCTTCCTCGTGGGGCCGTCCGGATCGGGTAAGACCACATTGCTGCGATTGCTGCTGCGGGAGGAACGGGCGACGTCCGGCCGGGTGCTGGTGGCCGGCCGTGACGTCGCGCGGATGCCGGACCGCGGGGTGCCCCGGCTGCGCCGGCTGGTCGGCTGCGTCTTCCAGGACTTTCGCCTGCTACCGAATCGGACCGTGGCGGCGAACATCGCGTTCGCCCTCGACGTGGTCGGCCGTCCTCGGCATGTCGTGCGCAGCGTCGTGCCGGAGGCACTCGACCTGGTCGGCCTCGCGGAGAAGGCGGACCGGTATCCCGATGAACTCTCCGGAGGCGAACAGCAGCGGGTCGCAATCGCCCGGGCGTTCGTCGGCCGTCCTCGGGTACTGCTGGCCGACGAGCCGACCGGCAACCTCGATCCGAACACCAGCATCGAGATCGTGAACCTGCTCGACACTGTTCATCAGGCCGGCACCACCGTCGTGATGGCCACCCACAACGCGTCGCTCGTCGACGCGATGCGCCGCCGGGTGCTCGAGCTGAGCGACGGCGCGCTGATCCGGGACGAGGCTCGCGGGCGTTACAACCAGGATGATCTGGTGGTGCCGATGATTCCCCGGCCCGGGCCCCGGGTGCCGGCCGACCGGGTCCGCTGATGCGACCGGGTCTGCTGGCGTCGCTGCTGTGGACGGGCCTGCGCCGCAACCTGGCGATGACCTGCGCTATGATCATCACTGTCGCGATCTGCCTGGCGTTGCTGGGGTCGGGCCTGCTCCTGCGGGCGCAGGTGCACACCATCGACAGCTTCCTGCTCGACCAGATCGAAGTCGTCGTTGATCTCTCCGATGGCATCACCCCAGGCGAGCGGTCTGCCCTCGAGGCCGAGATCGCGGCGGATCCACTGGTCGTCGACGTGCGGTACGAAAGCAAACAGCAGGTGTACGACCGTTTCCGTCGGGACTTCCGTGGATCGCCCGACGTCCTCGCCGGTGTCGGACCCGACGACCTGCCCGCGGCGCTACGACTTACGCTCACCGATCCGCGAGCGGCCCGCGACATCGTCGTCACCTACACCGGCCTCGACGGGGTGGAAGCTGTGCGCGACCAGCGCGGCCTGCTTGACCCGTTGTACCGGTTCCTCGACGCCTTCACAGCGGGCGCCTTCGCCCTCGCCGCCGTGCAGGCCTTGGCGTCCTTCGCCCTCATCTACACGATGATCCGGATCTCGGCGCATGCTCGGGGGCGGGAGACTGCCATCATGAAGATGGTCGGTGCGTCCAACGGAACAATCCGGGCCCCGTTCGTCTTGGAGATCGCGGCGGTGGGGCTGGTTGGCGGGCTGTTCGCCACGGGCGTGCTCGCGTTGGCCAAGATCTACCTGGTGGACGGCCGGTTCGCGAAGCAGACGATGTTCCCCCTGTTCGGTTGGTCGGCGGTCTGGGAGACCGCGGCCGTCGTGCTGGGGGTCGGTGTGCTCGCCGCCGCCGCGATGGCTTCGGTGGCGCTCCGCCGTCATCTACGGGTCTGAGGCGTCATCCGTCGCTCGGCCCCGGTCCGCTTCGACTCGAACTGGACATCATCCTCGAGGAATACTTCCTTGAGATAATCTTCGGGTGAAACCTCATATTGGCGTCCCTCCGGGCTCGTCCAGATGAAATGTCCAGGCCTGGGCTGGCACACGGACCATCCCTTCTGCGTGGATTGATCGGGAGATGATGTATCCGGCCGCCCCGGTCTTCTCGTAGCACCTTCCTCGGCGCCACGCCTGGGCCGCTTTTCATCCGCGTGTTTCAGCCGGTGATGCCTCCGGCATTTTGGCCCGAGGTCCCGCTCGCTCGTCTGGCCACCTCGACGATGCGACCTGGTATGATCAAGATCGCAGTGAATGGAAGGCTTCTCGCATCCCGGAAAGACACATGTAGGGTTTCGAGTTCGAACATGACGAGCCAGAGTGGCTGAGGGAAATCGACGCCGGCTGACCTCCAGGACTCGTCCTTCCGGCGGATCCATCAGTATCCGCCGCCATGTGCACCGGGGGTTCTCGGCCATCTCGCGAACGAGGCCGGCCGGTATCGGGCCATAACCGGGAAGTTCCGCCGGCTGTTCCGACATACCGGCTCTTCGAA
>NZ_CDWTMG010000236.1:0-7543 GCF_977945845.1 Frankia sp. CcMO1 | reverse complement strand
AGGTGAGCAGGTCACCTCGGCGGCGGACGTGTTCGCCTGGGGCGGTGTCCTTATCTTCGCCGGGACCGGTCGTTACCCGTTCGGTAACGGCCCTGCTCCCAGCGTGCTGTACCGGACGGTCAACGATCCTCCGATGCTTGACGGCTTCGAGGACAGCCTGCGGCCCCTGGTCTCCGATGCGATGCGCAAGGCAGCGGCGGAGCGACCCACCGCCGAGAAGCTCTACGCGCGTCTTCTGGACCTACGTGCCGAAGCCCCGATGGTGGCCAAGGGGCTGTCCCTGTCCGAGGTGACCGCGCTGATCCGGCCGCTGAACACGCCTCCCGGCGGCGCCTCCGGGACGCCGGCGAGCGACGCCGACCTCGCGGGTCCGATCACGCCCGTCACCGGCCATCAGCCGATCGGACCCCCGCCGCCCGCGAACCTGCTCTCGTTCCCGGGGCCGGGCATTCCCGGGGCACCATCCCGGTCCGGCCCGTCGTCGGTTCCGGGTGTGTCGTCCCCGCCGGTGGCATCGTCGGTTCCCGGCCCGCCGTCTCCGCCGGAGCCCTCGTCGGTTCCGGAGCCCTCGTCGGTTCCGGGCCCGACGTCTTCTCCCGGGCTAGGGTCGTCCTCGTCGGGGAGCGAGGCGTCACCGTCCGGGCCGGATGCCCGCTGGCGGCCGGGCGCCGGCTCGTCGTCCCGCTCCCGGGACTTCGCCGATGCTCTGGTGACGGTCTGGACCGATGACGAACACAGCCAGGACACCGGGCGAGGAGCGTCCCGGTCGTCCTCGTCTCAGCGGTCGTCCTCGTCGTCGCAGAGGTCCTCGTCCACCGCGCCACCGGGCGGCCGGGCCCGCAACCGACGTCCGCTGATCATCGTTGCCCTGGTGGCTGCCGTCACCGTGCTCGTGACGACGGTCGCCATCGTGTCCACCAGGAGCGGGGCCTCGCGGACCGAGACGAGCGTGCCCGAGGCGGTCGCCGAGCGGGCGCTGCTCCTCCAGGATGGCAACACGGGACTCGCCCGCCGGCTCGCGCTCGCGGCCTACCGCGCCGAGCCGCGCTCGGCCAGGACCCGGAGCGCGATGATCGCGCTGTTCGGTGCCGGGATCACCCCGACCACCATCCCCGTCGGGACCGGTGCCCTGCTGGCGCTCGCGGTGAGCCCGGACGGGCATTGGACCGCGGCGGGGAGCGACAACGGAACCGTCACGGTATGGGAAGTCGCCGGTCGGACCGAGCTGGTCCGGCGCACCTCCGTCTCGGTGTCGAGCCGCAGCTGGGTCGAGTCGCTGGCGTTCAACCGGGACAGTGGCCTGCTCGCCGCGGGCCACTCCGACGGCACGATCCGGCTGTGGAACCTGCACGACCCCGACCAGATGGTCCGATGGTCGACCATCCAGGCCCACGCCGGCGCGGTGCAGTCGGTGGCCTTCAGCCCGGACAGCAACACTCTCGGGTCCGCCAGTGCGGACGGCATCGTCGCGCTGTGGGATGTCACGGACCCGGCGCATCCGAAGCAGCGCGTCCGGGCGGACGGTCAGACCGGGGGAGCGCGCTCGGTGGCCTTCGCGCCGAACGGCACCCTGCTCGCGTTCGCTGGTGACGACGGCACCGTCCATCTGTGGCACATCCGGGACGCGGCGCGGCCGACCGCGGGTGGAATCCTGCGCGGGCACAGCCGTGGGGTGCGGTCCGTGGTCTTCACCGGCGACGGAGGCGTTCTGGTCTCCGGCGGCGTCGACGCCACGGTGCGCCTGTGGGAGGTGCGGTATCCGGATAATCCCGCCCGTGGCGTCGCCACCGGCTCTTTGGGCGGGGTCCAGAGCGTGGCCTTCGAGACGGGTGCCGACGTCGTCGCATCCGCCGGTGATGACGAGACGGTCCGGCTGACCGACATCTCCCGTCTGGACAGGCCGATCCTGCTGACCCAGTGGCACGGGCACACCCAGCCGATCAGCGCGATCGCCTTCGTCTCCGGCACGGGCGTCGTCGTCTCGGCTGGTCACGACGGGACATTGCGGCTGTGGGACGCCGAGCCCGGCCGGCTCGCGGACACCGCGTGCGCCGATCCGGCGAACCGGATCACCGCCGGTGAATGGAGCACCGCCTTCAGGGAGATGAGTTACCGGGCTCCCTGCGGTTGAGTTGACGACGGGCCGGCCGCCGGATTGCTCGTCAGGCCCACTGGAGCGGCCTGCCAGGTGAACCGTCCGGCTTTTCGACCGCAGGCGAGGGCTTCACCGTCGAGGGCGTGCTGGGTTACGTCCTCACGGGTTGAGATCCGCCGGAGGAGGACGTCGACCCGCGCCCACCGACGCACCGGTCGACGGGGAAGACTGGTTGGTGTGAATGCTGCAGAAGGCCGGGCGGTGCTGTCGGTCGAGGACTTCGGGCCCTCCTGGAAGCGGGGGCCCTTCGAGTTGGGCACGGA
Organism: Frankia sp. CcMO1; assembly: GCF_977945845.1. Lineage (NCBI taxonomy): Bacteria > Bacillati > Actinomycetota > Actinomycetes > Frankiales > Frankiaceae > Frankia > Frankia sp. CcMO1. Next base: position 5,125 of record NZ_CDWTMG010000236.1, on the reverse strand, counting down.
CGGCCCACAGGTGATCATGACCGGGGTCGACGGGTCGCGGACGTCGATGCGCGCGGCAGCCTACGCGGCCGGGCTGGCCCGCCGCCAGTCGTCCCGACTGGTGGTGGTCTATGTCGCGGCCCCCTCGGTGTGGGCGGCGATGTCCCCGGCGCCGGCCGGGGAGGCGATGCAGCAAGTGATTGACTCGGTCATCGGTGAGGTGCGCGAGGCGATCCTGGAGCGGTCCGAGGAGCTGGGCGTCCCCATCCGGTTCGTCGTGCGGGCCGGCGATCCGTTCGAGGCGCTCAAGCGGAGCGCGACGGAGGAACAGGCGGACATGGTCGTCATCGGGGCGTCCGAGAGCGCCGGGCACCGCCTGGTCGGTTCCCTGGCGAGCCGGATGGTCCGCGGCGGTCGCTGGCCGGTCACCGTCGTGCCGTAGGGCCCGGATGGTTCCCGTCCGGGCCGTCCGGTGGGGGCGGATGGTCCTGACGGCCGGGGCCGGCTCCCTCCCACCGGTATGACGGCCAGCGTCGGCACCCGTCGGGCCAGTAACGAGGTCATCGCCGCACCCGTCGGCGGACTCGGCCGGAATCTCTCGACGTGGGGTCGCCGAAACCATGCCGAAACCGTGACAAAATAGCGATGGGATCGTGACGTTGCGTTCACTCGCCGGCTATGCCGACCGGCCCGGCCGTGCCGGGTTGATCCGCCCGTCCAGAGAGGCCCGTCGGGCGGCCAAACCGGGCGTCGCCGGGCGCGATGCTGAACAGTGTCGAATCCGACCTGTTGGGAGGCAGCGATGCTCCGTCACAGCTCGACGCCCGCGCATATCGTGGCGCGCGATCTATCCGTTGACTACGTCATGGAGGAGGGGGAGCGAGAAGCGATTCCCGGCACACTCCGTTACGACCCGGCTGATCCCTTCGCTGTCGAGTTGATCCTACGTTCCGGTGAAGAGGCCATCACCTGGATCTTCGCTCGCGCGCTGCTAGCCGAAGGGATCGAGGTTCCCGCCGGGACCGGCGACGTGCGCATCCGGCCGACGGCGTCCAAGGGGCGGTCGGTGATCACGGTGTCCCTGTCCAGCCCGTCGGGGCATGCCGATCTTGAGCTGGCGAAGTCGAAGGTCATCGCCTTTCTCGCCGACTGCCACGGGCAGGTTCCAGTGGGGCGGGAGAGTAACGGCATCGACTGGGACAACGAGCTTCACATGCTGCTGCACACCCGGAACACCTGACCGCTTCGGGTGTTCTCAAAGATCTCATCATCAACTCTGGTAATGACGATTCCGGGCGGGGGCGCCAGTCCGGTCCGCGGCGCCGGTCCGGTCCGCGGCGCGGATACGGGGAACCGTAGCCGTCCCCCGCCCGTGTCCCGCGCGCCCGCTCAGAAGGTGTCGGGCGCGCCTTCGATCGGCTGCCAGACCTGAATCTCCGGGGGTCCCTCGACGCCGGCGTCCCGCATGAGGGCGGCTATCTCGGGCTGATTGGTGAAGAACTCCTGGAACGCCTCCGCGGAATCCCATTCATCGAGGATGATGACCTGCCCGTCGCCGGCAAGGAAACGATGGTGCAAGGCTCCCACCTTTTTTGCCTGCTCGGCGACGGATGTGAAGATATCCGCCTTCGATGCGAACAGCTGCTGAAGAGCCGCTGGATCGACTTTCAGAGTCATGGCGACGATGACACTCATTTGAACCCCCATTATGTTGCCTGGCCCGGGTGACTATAGCGCATCGTCTCCGGACCCGGAAGACGGCTTGTCTGCCTCCGGGGATGCTGCGGCGTCGCCCCGGCACCGGTCAGACCCGGCGCTTGAACGCGGTGAGGGCGAGCGGCGCGAAGACCGCGGCCAGCCCCGCCGCCCAGACCAGCGCGTGCCAGGTCGGCGTGGCCACCGGGCCCGAGACCAGCAGGCCTCGGGTCGCGTCGGCCAGGGCCGTCACCGGGTTCACCTTGACGAACGCCTGCAACCAGCCCGGCATCGACGACGTCTCGACGAACACGTTGCTGATGAAGGTCAACGGGAAGATGAGGGTGAACCCGAAGGCCATCACCTTCTCCGGCTCCGAGACGAGCATCCCGACCAGCACGGAGATCCATGAGATCGCCAGCGCGAACAGGACCACGAGGCCGCAGGCGGCCAGTGCCTGCAGCGGGCCGGTCTCGATGCGGAAACCCAGCACGTATCCGAGGCCGAGCAGCATGGCGATGGCCCAGATCTGCTTGACGAGATCGGCGACGATGCGCCCGGCCAACGGCGCGGACCGGGCGATCGGCAGGGAGCGCAACCGGTCGAACACGCCCTTGGTGAGGTCGGCGTTGAGCCCCATGCCGGTGTTCAGGGTCGTGAACAGGGTGTTCTGCACGATGATGCCGGGCAGCGCGAACGTCAGATAGTCGGAGGTCGAGCCGGAGATCGCCCCGCCGAACACATAGGTGAACAGCAGGAGGAACATCAGCGGCTGCACGCTGAAGTCGAGCAGTTCCATCGGGTTGTGCTTGACCTGGACGAGCGTGCGCCAGGCCAGGGTCGCGGTGTGGCGAAGCGCGTCGAGCGGGGTGACCCGCGCGGCGCCGACCGGCTCGGCGGTGCCGTGCGTCGAGAAGCGTGGCTGGTCCGGGGTGGGCGTGGTCGGGCTGGTCAGGGTCGTCACGGCAGCTCAGCTCCTCGTCGCCGCGGGGATCTTCGCGGCCGTGTCGGTTGTGGTGGCGGCCTGGCCGGAGGCGGTGGCCGGGTGGCCGGTCAGGGACAGGAAGACCTCGTCGAGGCTGGAGCCGCGCATGGCCAGCTCGCCCACCCTCACCCCGGCGTCGTCGAGCCGACGGACGACCGCGGGCAGCACGGCGGGGTCGGTGACTCGGACACTGACGAGCGTGCCCGCCACCGCCGGGGCCGCGCCGACCACCTCCGCGACGGTGGTTGCCACCAGCGCCACGTCTGCGGCGTCGAGCGGGCGGACCTCGAGGGCCTGGCCGCCCGCCCGGTTCTTCAGCTGGTCCGGCGTGCCCTGCGCGATGACCCGGCGGTGGTCGACGACCGCGATCTCGTCCGCGAGCTGGTCGGCCTCCTCCAGATACTGGGTGGTGAGCAGCACCGTGACGCCCTGGCCGCCCACGAGGTCGCGGACGATGTCCCACATCTCGTTGCGGCTGCGCGGATCCAAGCCGGTCGTCGGCTCGTCGAGGAACAGCAGGCGCGGGCGCCCCACCAGGCTCGCGGCCAGGTCGAGTCGCCGGCGCATGCCACCGGAGTAGGTCTTCGCAGAGCGGTTCGCCGCGTCGTCCAGACGGAAGTCAGCGAGCAGCTCCCGGGCCCGCGCCTTGGCTGCGGACCGCGGCAGGCCGAGCAGCCGGCCGATCATCACGAGGTTCTCGGTGCCGGTGAGCATCTCGTCGACGGAGGCGTACTGGCCGGTCAGCCCAATGAGCTGGCGCACACGGTGACTGTCGTGCAGCACGTCGTAGCCGCCGACGAGGGCGGTGCCGGCATCCGGGCGCACCAGGGTCGCGAGGATCCGCACGATCGTGGTCTTGCCCGCGCCGTTCGGGCCCAGCAGACCGAAGACGGTGCCGGCCGGCACCGTCAGGTCGACGCCCGCCAGCGCCGTCGTCTCGCCGTAGCGCTTGACGAGCCCGTCGGAGACGATTGCGGGGGTGGGAGGTTCTCGTCTGTCCGTCATGGGATCAGCGTTGTCCGTCATGGGATCAGCATGCCGGCTACCACTGACACTTTGGCCACCCTGGAGGGACGGCGGTGACCGCCTAGGCGTCGTGGCGACGGCCCACTGACGGAACGCTGACGCCGGTGGGTCCGTCCGTCAGTGGTCCGTCCGTCAGTGGTCCGTCCGTCAGTGGTCCGTCCGTCAGTGGTCCGTCCGGCGGCGGGATGCCGGCTGCAGTGCCGGGTTACCGCTGTAGTGGCTGGTACCGGCGATGTCGGTGCCGGGGGTGACGATCTCGTCGATCGCGTCGAGCGTCGCCTGGTCGAGGGTGATCTCGGCCGCCGGGAGGACGTCGTCGAGCTGAGCGAGCGTCTTGGGCCCGATGATGGCCGAGGTGACGGCGGGGTGGCTGTCGACGAAGGCCAGCGCGAGGTGAGTGAGGGACACGCCGGTCTGCTCGGCGACGGTGGTCAGCTCCTCCAGCGCGGTGAAGCGGGCAGGCGCGTTCGGGTCCTCGGAGAGTGCCTGACTCTGGCGGCGGCTGAGCAAGCCCTGGGGCGAGTAGCGCGATCCGGCCGGAGCCTGCTCGCCGCGCCGGTACTTGCCGGTGAGCCAGCCGCCGGCCAGCGGGCTCCAGGGGATGATGCCGATGGTGTGGCGTTGGGCGGCGGGCAGGACGGCTTCTTCGATGGAGCGGGCGAAGATGGAGTACTGGGGCTGTTCGCAGACGAACCGTTCGCTGTTACGGCGCCGGGCGGCCCACTGGGCCTCGACGATCCAGTCGGGGGGGAAGGAGGAGGAGCCGAGGTAGCGGACCTTGCCGGCGTGGACGAGGTCGGACAGGGCGCCGAGGGTGTCCTCGAGGTCGGTGTCCCAGTCGTGGCGGTGGACCTGGTAGAGGTCGATGTAGTCGGTGCCGAGGCGGCGCAGGCTATCCTCAACGGCGCGGATGATCCAGCGCCGCGAGCCGCCGCGGGAGTTGCGCTCGTCGCCCATGGGGCTGAAGCACTTCGTGGCAAGGACGATGTCGTCGCGGCGGGTCTTGATGGCCCGGCCGACGATCTCCTCGCTCTCACCCTGAGAGTAGATGTCGGCGGTGTCGATGAAGTTGATGCTGGCGTCGAGGGCCCGATGGATGATGCGTTCGCATTCGTCGTGGTCGGTGTTGCCGAACGCGCCGAACATCATGGCGCCGAGACACTGGGTGCTGACCTCGACGCCGGTCCGGGCGAGTTTGCGGTACTTCATGGTATGTGCGGCGTGGAGACCTCCGCGTTCACGCGGAGGAGGAAACGCCGCTCACCCCCTTTCGCATCAGACCGGATAGAAGACGAGCCGTGCTCGCCTGTGGAGATTCTGTGGAGACGGAGGGAGGCCGAACCGACGGTAGTCGGTGACGCATCCGTCGGAACCTCCCGTCGGGAAAAGAAGCAGGAACCCGGCCCGCGAGGTCCGGGAATCCCGGGTCTTCGAAGTTAA
>NZ_CDWTMG010000235.1:0-7600 GCF_977945845.1 Frankia sp. CcMO1 | reverse complement strand
ACCCAGGTGCGTCGCGCCGGCCGGCGGAGCGTGGGTCGCTTGCGGACGCCGGCGCCCCACAGGGCGCCGCCGATGCTGACGATCCCGAGGATGCCGAGCGGGAGACTGACGAACTGGTTCAGCCGGTCCAGGTCGGCCCAGCTGCGGTGGGCGCTGCGGAACGCGAGGAAGCTCAGCGCCGGCACCAGGACGGCGGCTGCCGCGGTGGGCAACCACCGGCGGTGACGTGATGACGAGGGCATGGCGATCTCCGGGGAGGGGAAGGCCAGGACGCGAGGCTGCTACGAGGTCGGCGCCAGGAGGTCGGCGAGGGAGTCGGCCGTCGTGTCCGGCAGGGCGATGTCGTGGGTGGCGGCTAGCACGTCGCGCACCAGTTCGGGGTCACGGATCCGGCCCTGGACCTCCGAGAGGATCCCTCTCGAGAAGGTCGCCGCGGCGCCGGGCGCGCCCTGGATCACGGCATGCCGCAGCGCGTCGTGGAGGTACATGGCGATGGGCCGCGGTCCGGCCCACGGGAAGTGCTGGATAACGCCGGGGCCGGTCGTCGCGTCCTTGACCGCCCGGTCAATGCGGTGCTTAAGGCCGGCGTCGACAGCGTGCCCGTGGGCGCGCAGCATCTCGTTCTGCGCGCCGTCGAGGATCAGGCGGTGGTACCGCCGGTCGCACTCCAGGAACGCGTCCCGGTCGAACTCCGCGCCCGCGCCGGGCTGCAGTCCGAGGGCGACCAGGCGGTCGGTGACGAGGCGCAGTTGCGCGCGCTGCTCCGGGGTCGCGCGCTCGGCCGCGAGCCGGGCCGCGTGGGGTTCGACGGCGACGCGCAACTCGGTGAGGCTGCGGATCTGGGCCGCGTAATCGACCTCGAGGCGCCAGTCGATGACGTCCGGGTCCAGCACCGCCCACTCCTGGCGCGGCAGCACGACGGCGCCGAGCCGCGTCTTCGTGCGGACCAGCCCCTTGCTCTGCAAGAACTGGACGATCTCGCGCGCGGTGGGGCGCGAGACCCGCAGATGCGATGTGACGTCGTCCGTCGTCAGCGTGACGCCCGCGGCGTGCTCACCGCCGACGATGGCCAGCGCGAAGGTGCGGATGCCGGACACCGTGAGGTTCTCCCCGTCGCCCATTGACCGGCCCCACTCTCGTTGCTGATCGTGGTGCAACGGTAGGCGTAGAGTAAGATTCAGGCAAACGAATCCCCGGAATTCATTTGCGCTCCGCCGGTCGCGGTATCCGACCGGATAGCCGGACCGCAGGGTCGTCGCGCCGGGCCAGGAGTCGATCGCGATGTCGCCGCGTAGCGGTCCCAACCGCGCGACGTGACAGGCGCAACGATCGCGGACGGCACCAGCTCACCCAGAGCACCGCCGCGAGCCCGCAGCCTCCAAGCCCCACCCCCGAACCGCCGCAAGCGCCCCGCCGCCCCCGGCCCGAACCCGGGCGGCAGCCCTGGCCACTGCTCAGCCCGCCACCCCACCACCGGCCCCGCCCACCCGGACCGACACCTCCCAGTCCTGGCCTCGGCCTGTGACAACTGACCGCGAATCAACGGTCTCCGGAAGGAACTGCGAGTGCCTCAGCTGCTTGCGGAAGCGGCGACGGCTTCCGTGAGCGCGTCCACCTGGCCCAGCAGCTGGGCGGGAGGCAGGGTGAGGTCCAGGGCATGGGCGCGCAGGACGATTCCGGCTGCGGCCACTGTGGCTGTGTGGCTCTCGCCCTCTCCCTTCGCGTATACGAGATGACCGACGGGCAGGCCGAGCCGGACGCAGTAGGCGAGCATCTGGTAGGGGTCGCCGTGCTTGAAGCCATGCTGATCCTCGGTCTTGTACTTCGCATCGACGACGGCGAGCGGCCGTCCGTCGTCGGCGTACCAGACGAGGTCAGGCCGCATCTTGATCCGGCCCTCTACGTCGAGGTGGAACTCCGCCTGAACCGTGGCTTGCCCGCCGAGTGGCGCCAGCCGCTCGGAGAGTGCGTAGCAGACGAAGTCCTCGAACACCTTCGACAGGTCGAGCACGAACCCGGTGACGACGAGCCCCGCTCCGGGCGGCTCGAAGGAGGAGCCGGCCAGGATGGTCTCGGCCAGGCGCAGCGCATGGCGGAACCGCGCGTTGAGCCGGGTGGGCCGCCAGGGATCCAGCTTCCAGGCAGGCACGGAGGTCACCGCCCCGAGCTGTGCGTCCAGTCGAAGGAGCCTCGCCCCCAGGTCTGGCGTGAGCCGCGGTAGGTGGCGGGCGGTCGTGATGGCGGCGCGCAGGAGCCGGTTCTCCGGGGTGTCGGCGGTGAAGTCGTCGTAGCGGACCTCTACGGGGACCGGCAGGCCATACCGGCGCCGGAGCTGGTCGGCCTCGCGGATGCGCCCCCGCACGACGGGCGTTGACTCCTCGACGGTGCGGTAGCCCTGCAACAGGCCGTGCCGCAGCGCCCGAGCAGTGATCCGCTCGAATGCCTCGACGACGGCGCAGAGTAGGTCGTCGGCCACCTCCACGGTCACCGTCTCGTCCTGCCAGTTGACCCGTCCCTGGGCGTACTCCATGAGGAAGACCACCCGAGCGACCTCGATCTTCGGGCGGACGTGCACCTCGAACCGTTCGCCGGCGGGAGCGACGACGCAGAGACTTCCCGCCCTGAACTGGACCGGTCCCACCGACCACAGTCCGCTCCGGCCCTGCCGCCGTGCCCGCACGAACCCGGTGCCCTGCAGCGCCGCGCCGACGTCATCGCTGATGGCGACCCGCTTCGCCGGGCCGTATTCGATGAGGTCCACGCGGTGGTCGGTCACGGCTGGAGGTGGGATCCCGGTGCGACGCCGACGCCGCCTCCGCCAGGGAGTTGGATGACGGTCCCGTCGCTGAGGGCGCTCGTCAGCGCCTTCAGGCCGTACCGGCGGGCGGCATCGAAGCCGGGCTCGTCGTAGTGCAGCTCCTCGAGCAGCGGAAGGATCGAGGAGCGCCAGATCCGCTCCAGCCCCTTGGTCGTTCCGGCCTCGGGCCGCATCAGGTACGAGTGGCCGACCATGAAGTCGCGGTGCGTGATCCGCGCGTTCAACGCGTCGAGGAGATCCGCGGCCGCCGTGGGCAGCTCGTTGCGTTCGAGCCAGGCTCGCAGCACGCCGCTCAGGTGAGGGTCGCCAGGGTGGAGGGACAGGAACGCGAACCGTCGGCGCATCGCGGTGTCGATCGGTGTGATCGATCGGTCCGCGGTGTTCATCGTGCCGATGATGAACACGTTGTCCGGGAGGCTGAACTCGCGGCCTTCGTCGCCGGAGGCGTACATCAGCTCGATGCCGCGGTCGCGGTACTCCAGCAGGAAGTACAGCTCCCCGAACACCTTGGCGAGGTTGGCCCGGTTGATCTCGTCGATGATCAGCACGTAGGGCGTGCCGAGGTTCTGGCGGGCCTCGTCCACGATCTTGCGGAACGGGCCCGGGGTGAGGGTGAACCCGACCCGCCCAGTCTCGTCCGCCGGGACGGGTCGGTAGCCCTCGAAGAAGTCCTCGTAGGAGTACGCGGGGTGGAACTGCACCAGCGTGACGTTCGCCTGGTCGGTCAGAGCCTCGGCCACCTTCAACGCCAGGTAGGTCTTGCCGGTTCCGGGCGGCCCGTAGAGGATCACCTGGTGGCGGGTCCGCAGCAGTTCCACGAACTCCTCCAGCCAGTCGCGACCCACCAGCAGGTCCACGATCACCTTCTCCGGCAGGTCCGGCAGCTCCACCTTCTGTTCCGCGGGCGGCGGGACGATGGTGGCAGGCTGGCCGGGGAGCAGCGCCTCGACCGACTCGGCGACTTCGGTCAGATCGAGCACGGTGGTTGAAGACTTCAGCCGTGCCGCCAGCGACGACGGCAGGTCGGTGAAGTCGATGCCGTCGGCGTCCCAGGTGACCGAGCGCCGGATCGTGGTCCGCGAATCGTCCGGCTCGGCATACACGGCCTCCCCGGTGATCCGACCGACGAACACCCTGCCCTCGGACGTGGTGGCGACGACGTCGCCCGGCGACATCCGGTTCAGGAACGCGTGCAGCTCAGCGAGCTTGGCCGTCCGCTGGTTGTACGACAGGTGGGCGTAGTCCGTCTCGACTGCCGCCCTCAGATCCTCCAGGCTGATGCCGGGTTCCACCGGCCGCAGGTGAGCAGCGGCCAGGCTGACGAATTCCTCACTGATCCATTGCGGCACCACGTTGACGCCGGAAACGGCGGAGCCCCGCACCAGCCACGCCCGGGTGCCGGTCGCCGGCGTCCCCACGATTTCCGCGAGGTCTTCTGCCGTGACCCGCTGCGCTGTCGATGCGTGGCCTGCTTCATCGAACTCGATCCCCTCGGCTTCCAGCACTTGGCGAGGGTCATCCGTGCGCTCCGAGTCGGGCCAGCGGAAGCCGGGGGCGATGACCCCCTCCGCCCGCAGCACACGGTGCGCGTTCGCGACGGGGGTGTTGCCCAGAAAGCCGCCGACGCTCTGCGCCGAGAGTCCCGAGACGGCCGCCACGTCGCCGTACGTCGTCCAGGATCCCGCGGGCACGGCAGCCACGGCGTCCCGGACAGCCTGCCACCGCGGGTCAGCGGCGATTCCGTCCGCGGCCTTGGATGCCTGTAACTGCTCCTGGTACCGCCGGCGACTGACGAGATACAGCTCATCGTCGGTGTAGCGCGCCATGGCCTCGCGCCCGGCCGCGGTGATCCACCAGCCCGCCGGTCGGTTCTTGTCCATCCAGCCGATGGCCTTCATCCAACTGGTCGCATAGCGGATGAGGGTCTCGTAGCGCGGCACTCCGCTGCTGCTGCTGCTCGCCTCGTGCTCGTTGAGGCCGACCCGCCGGGACACCTCCGTCAGTACCTCGCCGGACGGCACGGGCCCGCCTGCTTCGGCCAGGACGCTCAACGTGGCACGCAGGAGCAGGCCGTGACGGATCCTCTGCGCGCCGCCCGCCGACGCCGTCACGGCTGTCGCCACCCCGATCGACTCCCTGCCGGTCTCTCGTCACTCTGCGGACGCCGCATGGCGCGGTCCCTTCCCAGGCTGCGGATCCAGCGCCGTGCGATACGGCACGCCTGTCTCATCGGCCCGGGCCATCGCCTCGAACACCTCCAGGACGAGCCGCCTGGTGCGGAACTCGCCATGCACCCGCTCCTCGTTCCTGCGCAAGGCGCCGAACGAGTCGAGCACGTGCTCGACCTCGGGACGAGCCAGGCCGTAGACGTGGAACATCGCGGCGTCCAGCTCGGCGCGGAGCCCTTCGCGTCGGTCTGTAAGCCAGCGGAACGGCGGCCCGGGGTCGCCCTCGTCGGCCAGACCGAGAATGTCGCGGGCGTATCCCGCGATCCGATGGCTGGTGTACGTCAGCTCCAGCACGCGGGGGAGCACCCAATCGCGCAGGGGTTCGTCCGCCCACCCGGGAACTCGTTCGAAGGTGGCCGGTGCCGGGCAGGCGAGCTGCTTGAGGATGAAGTAGGCCATTCCCGTGCCGCTGAGCTTCTGCCGCGCGACGTAGTCGAAGGCCAGTGAAGTCCACGTAGCCTGCAACAGCGGAGCATGCGTCGGGTTGCCAGGGAATGTCAGCGGAAACTTGTGGCCGACGGCTGAGCGCGGCAGGACTGACGGGATCATCGTCCGTGAATCACTGGCGCGCGCGATGTCTCGCCAGCCGAGTAGCCAGTCCCGGTCCCACCGTTCGCCGATCGACTTGTCCACCTCGGCTTCGGCGACCCAGTAGCGGGCGAGCGGTTCCACGTTCGGGTCATCGTGCTGAACATCGGTGACGTGAGGAAGGGTGCCCTTATTGAGCTGAGCTTGAGTCGCGCCTGCGTACGTCGAGAGCCGGTGGTCGTAGTGGCCGAGGAGCTTGGCCTCGTACAGCGGCAGCCACGTCTCGTCGCCGCGCCTCCAGGCCCAGCCGTCGAACGTCGCCCCCGAAGCGCGTAGATCGTCGGCGGTCTCGAACAACCCCGAGTCGTTCGCCATGTCGAAAATTCGAGCGAATCCTAGCGACCAGGGGTTTCCGTCCGCGGTGCCGTCGCGGATGAGGATCGGGTGCCGCCGGTAGATGCCCAGGGTGATCTCGGCATCGACGCGGGAGCGGAAGACCGGGAGGGTGCCGGTGTTCGGGTTGAGCATGAGTACCTCGTCCGCGGCGAGGTCGAACCGGAGAGCCGGCACGTCGGCGACGTAGCGAATGACGAAAGCCATCCGCACCCGCTCGGCGGGCTCCCCGCCGGTCATGACGGCTACCGCAAACCGAAACTGGTTGTGGACCCCCTGGAAGACTTTCGCCTCGTTCTCGAAGTCGTAGAAGGCGGCCAGCCGGCTGGTCGACAGGGTGTCGGCGAAGAACGGAGCGGTGGTGGCGTCCGTGGCTAGCCCGGTGGGGGTGATGATGCCGGCCCGACCCGAAGTCGAGACTCCCATCCGCATGGTCTCGGCGAACACGCTGTAGGTGTTGACGTCGCCTTGGCCGGTGAGCGGGTAGCGACCGCTGTCGCGCAGCAGGTGGCTCTCCCCGTCCGCCCGGCGCAGGGCGTCGGTCCACTCGTTCCACAGGGCGGCCTTGTTGTCGGACTCCGCGAGTGCTCCGATGAGCTTCTTGCGGGCCGCGGCGTTGGGGGCCTCGGCGATGGCAGGATCGCGGCTGGCGAAGAACTCCTTTTCCTGGAGCTTGACCCGTTCCCAGGGTGGGTTTCCGACGATGCAGGTGAAGCCGCCGAGCCAGCCGGTCGGGGTGGCGGCGCCGCCGTCGGGGACCTCGTAGATGTCGGGGAACTCCAGGTGCCAGTGGAAGAACCGGTACCGGGCGCTCAGGTCGGTCACCGCCTCGGTGACCTGGGCAGGGGCAGTGCCGCTGCCGATGGCGGTCAGCGACTCCTGCGTGAGGTCCGGTCCGCCTTCGGCCTTGTGCTGGACGAAGGCGGCGCACCAGGCGTCGGCCACCGCGTGGGCGCTCGCGTAGGCCGGGTCTGCTTCGAGTTCGCGGAGCCGCCGGGCGGCCACGTGCACGTCGGCCAGCGACGTCGCGGAGGTCGAGGTCGCCTCGCGCAGCCGGCGCCGGAGGTCGGTATTGGACACCTCGAGCCCCGCCTGCTCGAACAGGTCGCCCTGCTGGTTGCCGGAGTCGGCGGCGTCACGCTCGGCGCGGTTGCGCTTCTTGAGTGCCGCCACCCACGTGCGGTCGTCTCCCTCGATCGGCTTGTAGGCGGCGTCGGGGATGCCGGCGGCCAGGAGGGCGGGTGTGGTGCCGAGCAGGGCGTTGCCGACCTTGATGTGCGCGTCCAGGAACGTCAGCGGCCGGCCGGGTTGGAGGGCTTCGAGCCAGAGGCTGACCTTGGCGAGTTCGGCGGCCATCGGGTTGACGTCGATGCCGTAGATGCAGCGGGCGACGACATCGTGCACCGCTGCCTGGAGATCGGTGGGGGTCGGGTCGAGGTCACCGGTGCGGGCCACGGACACGCGCTGGGCGATCCGGCGCGCGGCGGCGACCAGGAAGTGGCCGGAACCGCACGCCGGGTCGCAGACGGTGATGGCGAGCAGGGCGGCTTCGGCCTCCTGCGCCGTCCTGGCGGCCTTCTCGGCGTCGTCGAGCACCGGGTCCAGGGCTTCGTGGAGGACGAGGTCGATCAAC
>NZ_CDWTMG010000234.1:0-7689 GCF_977945845.1 Frankia sp. CcMO1 | reverse complement strand
CGGATAACCTCCGTAACCGCCCGCCGCAGGGTAGCCCTGCTGCTGATACCCTTGGTGGTAACCCGGATCTTGGTGGTAACCCGACTGATAGTTCTGCTGATATGCCTGTTGCGGATAACTCTCCGTGGGATAGCTGTTGGCGGGATAATCCTGCTGCTGGTAACCCTGGCCGTAGCCCTCGCCGGGTGGGTAGACCGCCGTCGGGGGGTACTGATCGGTGCCGCGGTACGGATTCTGTGCGTACTGGTTCTGGGGATACTGGTTCGGAGGGTTCTGGGAGTACTGTTCCGTGGGCGGGTAGCCGCCGGGTGCGCTGTTGCCGAGCAGGCGGGTCTCGTCTTCGTCGCCGAACGGTGCCGAGCCCGCGGAGTACGACGAGGCGGAATAAGAACCACCAGCGTTGCCGTCAACCCGTTGGGTCTGGGCGTCCGGGTCCTGGGGGCCTGGGCCCGGTGACTGCATGACGTCCTCCTGCGCTGCGCGAAGAGCGGCCCCGGCTCGCGCTCGTGATCTTGCGGATCCCGCCGTGGTGCTGGGCGGTTCTCGCAACCGTCCATCTGTGTTAGAACGGGACGGACCGCCCCGTTCGGCCCAGGTCGGGCTCGATGCTCGATGTTAGGAGCTTTGCGTTCGGAGGGGGATCCCGGGTCGTCTTGTAGACAAGGTGTCGGATCAGGCCGCGTAACGGATCACGATGTCGTCGACGATCATCTCCAGGAACGTCTGATCGACCGGATCTCCGGTCAGCAGCACCCGTTGGAGGATGACGGCGGTTCCGAGTTCTATGAGTACCGTGCGGTCGACGTCCGGGCGGACCTCGCCACGGGCGATCCCGCGTTCGATGATGGCCTCCGAGCTTGCCTGGCGTTGCATCCAGAGGCCGCGGCGCAGGGCGTCGCGCAGACCGGGATTGCGCGGCATCTCCGAGATCAGTTCCGCGAGGATCCGTCCCCGATCGCCGCGGATCGTGTCATGGAACGAGGTCAGGAACTCAAGGATGTCCAAGCGGAGGGAGCCGTTGTCGGGTACCGGCATCCGCTGCTCGGTGAAGGCGTTGACCGCGTCCATCACCAGGGCGAGCTTTGACGGCCAGCGCCGGTAGATGGTGGCCTTTCCGGCTCGCGCCCGGGTGGCCACCCGGTCCATCGTCACACCGTCGTATCCGACCTCGGCCAGAAGGTCGAGGGTGGCGGTGCGGATCGCCTGGTCCCGGCTCTCGTCGCGAGGTCGGCCGCCGGGGTGCGACGACGCGAGCGAGGACGGGGTCACGACACACCCTCCAGGTTGCTGCGGACTGGACGGCGCTCCACGCGGCGTTCCCGGTAGCCGATGTGTCTCGCTGGATGGAGGGCTGTGGGCGCGCGGCGCCAGCATGGCCCGCCGAGCGTAGCCCACCGGCGAAGGTTCGGGAACCGTTCGGTATCGGAACTAGGTTGTTCCCGACTTGTCTGCCGGGGACGGCGGGAGGGCGGAACGTCCTGTTCCGCTGTCGTGCCGTGTCGGCGGGCGTGTTGGGCGTCCGGGGGTGGCGGCGATGCGCGGCGCACCTGAAACGGCCGGTCCGGTGCCGGACGAGGCGGCGGAATGTGCGTCGGGCCGGGGGCCGCTGGTGCGGTCAGATCCGGCCCGCATGCTCCGGGATGCGCCGACGACCGTCCTGACGGGCTCCGCCGTTCGCGGTGGCCTTGGGATGGTCCGGGTGGAGGAAGACCCACTTCTTGTAGGCCCAGAACCGGAATACGGTGCCCAGCCCGGTGCCGATGATGTTACCGAACAGGTTGAACGCAAGTACGCCCTTGAGATCGAGTACATAGCGTGCGAACCCGAGGCAGCCGAGCGCGATCAGCAACCCGACCGTATTCAGGATCACGAAGAGTGTGTACTCGCGACGTAGACCGGTTCGGGCGCGATGGTTGAACGACCATTGCCGGTTCCCGATGTAGGAAAAGGTGGCAGCGACCACCGTGGAGACGGTCTTCGCGCTGAGTGGACCCATTCCGAGAAGCGTGTGGCACAGGTTGGAGACAAGAAAGTCGATGGCGTAACACGCGCCGCCGACCAGCCCGAACTTGCCCATCTCGTGGATGAGTACCTGCATCGGTGAGCGGGTCTGTCGGTGTCTCACCACGGGCGACCCCGATCGATATTTACCACTCGGAGAGAGTACCGGCTGCTCCCGCCCGCCCACCGTGCCACCCCCGTCGACGGTGGCGTGGTGGGCATCCGTGGCGAGGCCGGCTCACCGGCCATGGTGCCGGACGTAGCGGTGAACCCGTCGGCGCGTGGTGGAGTCACCGAGTAGCTGTTCCCATCTTTACGCTAGGTGATGCCACCAATCCGGTGCGGCGGGCAACGTGAGTGGCACAACTTCGGCAAAAGCTTGGGAACGTTGGCGAAGCTGGGCCCATGGACGGCATCCTGGCAGTGGGAGGGTGGGGACCATTGATCGGAAGGACGCATCATCATGATCCGCTCGAGTCGCCGGCCGAGCCGTTGATGTCAACGTCAAGGACCGATGACCACGTGGACACCGATGACCACACTGCTGTTGGCTCCGTTGCCGACGCCCAGGCGGACACCGTGCGCCCCGCGGACACCGTGCGTCCTGTGAGCCCGGTGGAGCCGGTGGGCCCAGTGGGTAGCGATGCCACGGCGACCGAACTCCTGCTGAGCTACGCCGTAGGTCACCCCGTCCGGCGGCGGGAGGCCGGGCTTCCTGCCCTGCCCGGCACGCGGCCGCGCCTGGGCGTCGCGGTGGTTGCCTGTATGGACGCGCGGATCCAGGTGGAGGCTCTGCTCGGTCTCGTCGAAGGTGACGCCCACATCCTGCGCAACGCCGGTGGTGTCATCACCCCGGATGTGGTCCGCTCGCTCGCCGTGAGCCAGCACGTGCTGGGAACGACGGAGATCATTCTTTTACACCACACCGGATGTGGTCTCGAAAGGATTACCGACGACGGGTTCCGGGACCAGGTGGAGCACGAGACGGGCGTTCGTCCCGAATGGGACGTGTATTCCTTTCCCGATGTCAAGGAGGACGTGCGCAAGTCCGTCAGGGTGCTGCGTTCGTCGCCGTTCCTGCAGTCCACCACCTCGGTGCGTGGATTCGTCTACCAGGTGGAGACCGGGGCACTGGTCGAGGTTCTGCCGTAGGGCGGTCCACGGCGGCATTGGATGGGTCGCGTCGTCGGATTGTCGTCGGGTCAAGCTTGCCTAGTCCGGTAGGTCCGGTAGGTCCGGTAGGTCCGGTAGGTCCGGTAGGTCCGGTAGGTCCGGTAGGTCCGGTCGGCGGGTCACGCGAGTGGCCGTCCGAGCGCGTGGTAGATCCAGCCGGCATCCCGCCAGACCGCGGGATCCAGGACGTGCCGTCCGTCGATGACGATGGGTCTGCTGACGTGCGGTCGCAGGGCGGCCGGGTCGATCTCGCGGAACTCGCTCCATTCCGTCAGGACCAGGACGATCTCCGCTCCTGCCACGGCCCGTATCACCGAGTCGGTGTAGTGCAGGTACGGGTAGCGAACGCGGGCGTTCGGGATCGCCGCGGGGTCGTACACGGACACGTGGCCGCCGGCGCGGTGCAGCGCGGTGGCCACGTCGAGGGCGGGCGAGTCGCGGATGTCATCGGAGTTCGGTTTGAAGGCGGCACCGAGGACCGCCACCATCCGGCCCGTCGGCGAGCCCCCCAGCGCCTTGGTGGCTAGCGCCACCGTCCGCGTCCGGGCCCGCGTGTTGACGGCGTCGACCTCGGTGAGGAAGGCCAGCGCGGAGCCGACTCCCAGCTCGTCCGCGCGGGCCTGGAAGGCACGGAGGTCCTTGGGTAGGCAGCCGCCACCGAAGCCGATGCCGGCCTGGAGGAACCGGGGCCCGATCCTGGGGTCGTGAGCCAGGGCGGCGGCGAGCTCGGTCACGTTCCCCCCGGTCATGTCGCAGATTTCGGCCATCGCGTTGATGAAGGAGATTTTTGTCGCGAGGAAGGCGTTCGCGGCGACCTTCACGATCTCGGCCGTGGCGAAGTCGGTGACGATGACGGGTGTGCCTTCTTTGATCGTTCTGGCGTAGACCGCCCGCAGCCGTGCCTCGGCGATGCCACCCGGGACGACCCCGAAGACCAGGCGGTCCGGCCGCAGGGTGTCGTCGATGGCGGACCCCTCCCGGAGGAACTCGGGATTCCACGCAAGTTCCGCGCCCGGGGCGCCGGCGGCAAGTCGTCCGGCCAGCCGGGCCGCGGTGCCCGTGGGAACCGTCGACTTGCCCACCACCAGCGTCCCGGGCCGCAGCCCGGCCGCGATCAGACCATTCGTCACCGCTTCGACGTGGCGCAGGTCCGTCGCGCCGGAATCGGGCCGTTGCGGTGTTCCCACGCAGATGAAATGCACCTCGGCCCGGTCAGCCGCCTCGGCGAGCGAGCTCGAGAAGGCCAGTCGTCCCGCCTCCAGGTTCTTGCGGAGTAGCCCTTCCAGGCCGGGCTCGAAGAAGGGCACCTCACCCACGGCGAGCCGCTGCGTCCTGGTCGCGTCGATATCGACACCGATGACCTCGAACCCCAGTTCCGCCATGCATACGGCGTGTGTCGCGCCCAGGTATCCGGTGCCGATGACGCTGATGTGAAGAACCGGTGACGTGCTCACGTTCGAGCGACCTCCGCTACACGTGGTAAAGACCGGCCGCCGCGCTGCCGGCCCTCCCGCCGGGGCAATCTCGTAAGCCCCGGTGAGCCGGACGCACCGGGGACCGCGTTGCCCCATTCTCGTTGGCCGTCGCGCCGTTCGGTGGTCACGCCGTCTGTGAGCCGTCCGGATGTCGGGTATGGTCATTCCCCATCCGCGGCCCGCTACGGGGGTCGTGCGGGTTTCACCCGAGGCGGGGGAGCGGCAGCGACCGGACCCCCGCGGGCAGTGGGCCGGGCGCGTGCCGCAGGACCGACCGACCGACGGCGGTGATCTTCTCCGTCTCGATGCGCCGCGGGAGCGCGGCGCTGTCGAGATGCCGGCACAGCACGATCGACGAGCCTGCGACCAGGGGAGCGAGCAGCGAGCCGACCAGGCCCTCGGTCGTGGCGAGCGACGCGGTGAACAGCACCCGGTCCGCGGGTCCCAGGTCCCACGCCCCCGCGATCGCGGTACCCGCGCGCAGCAGCGCGGCCTGCCCGGGTGGCGGTGCCGGGGCGGCGAACCGATCGCCGTGCGGGGGCACCTCCGCGGCGTAGTCGAGAACCCCGGCGACGGGCCTGCGCATCCGAGCACTCAGCGGGCGCAGTGACAGGGCCACGATCTCGTCCACCATCAGGCCGGACGCCTCGTCGAGCCGGTCCTCGGCCACGAACAGCGCGTCGAGGGGGGTCGCGACCGGCAGCTCCCCGCCGTCCTTCTCGGTGTCCCCGCCGTCCTGCCCGCCGTCTGCGTCTCGGACGAGGACCACCTCCATCCCGGCTGACCAGGTGGCGAGCAGAATGACCGAACTGAGCCAGTGCGTCGGCAGGTGGACGCCGACCCGGTCACCGATGCCGAGGCCGAGCGTGTCGACCAGCATGTTCGCGGTCTTCGCCACCCAGTTGTCGAAGGTGGTCGCCGAGAATTCCACGCGTTCGCCGGTCGCGTCGTCGTAGAAGGTGACCAGCGGGCGGGCGGGATCGGTGGCCAGCCGGTGCGCGAGGACGGACGCGATGCCGCGAACTCCCGCCGCGGGTGCGGCGTCGGCGTCGGCGTCCGCGGCCGGGCCAAGCAGCGTCCGTACGGCGACCAGCCGCGGCACGGAGGCGTTCATGGCGTGCACGAGGTGTCGGAGGGAACGGGACCGACCGGAGCGGTCGCGGTGCCCGTGGTGCCGCCGGTGCCTGTGGCGCCTGTGGTGCCGGCCCCGCCGGTCGCCGGGGCCGGCGTCGCGGTGATGGCGACCGTGGTCGTCCGGGTGTCACCACCGGCGGCCGTCGAGGCCGTCGGGATCCTCGTGTCGACGGTCGCCGCCGCGCCCGGCAGGCCACCGCCCGGCAGGCCACCGCTGGGCAGGCCGACGTTGGGCAGGCCGACGTTGGACAGGCCGACGTTGGACAGGCCGGTGAAGGTGGATCCGAGGACGAGGACGAGGCCGGCCCCGGAGCGGCCGGCGCCCGCGACGATCCGGCTGCCGGGGATCGTCGCCGCCAGGGTGCGTGCCGCGGCCTCCTGGCCCGGGGGATGGCGTACCTCGGTCAGAGTCTGGCGGGTCGATGTCGCGGCGGTCATCGGCCCAGTGAAGCCGAGTGCCCGCAGTCCGTCGACCGTGCGGGTGGCGAGTCCGGCACGTCCCGAGGCGTTGCGGACGGCGGCGATCGAGACCTGGGCGGGGTCGAGAGTTCGCTGTGCGGGAGGCTTGGTGCCCGCGGGCAGCAGCGGAGCGAGGACTTGGTCGAGGCCGGCCTGATCGACGATGAGTACGGCCCCGTGCGGGGGAATCGAACCCATGTCGTCGACCGCACCATCGGAGCGCAGCGCGATGTGCGTAGGGACTGTCACGAAGTGAATTCTTCCCGGACCCAGCTCGCTGGCCCGCTTCGCGAGCTTGAGTATCGCGGTCTGGTCGAGGCCCTGGTCGATCCGCAGTGCGCCGCCGACCGCCCCGATCAACGAAGTGATCTTGGCCGGGTTGGTGAGCACTCCGGTGCTGGTCGCTGTCGCCAGCAGCTTGGAGAGGAACTGCTGCTGGCGCAGGATGCGAAGGCGTTCGTCCCCGAGCGCGTAGCGGGTCCGGACGAAGGCCAGCGCCTGATCACCGTTGAGACGGTTCTCGCCGAGCCGTCCGCTCCATCCCGACATCGAGTCGTGCAGGTTGCGGGTGCTGCCGTTCGGTAGGGGCGTCACACACACGGTTACGCCTCCCACCGCGTCGGTCATCGCCTTGAAACCGGCGAGATTGATCGAGATGGTATGGTCGATCTTCAGGCCGGTCAGGGATTCCAGCGTGCTGACGAGACCGGGGACGTCCGCCAACTCGAGCACCTCGGTGAGCTTCGACCGGCCGTCGCGGGCGGTGGCCTTCTCCCGCGGCACCCCCGGGACGAGCATGTCCCGGGGGAAGGACAGCAACGTGGCCGAGCCGTCCTTGCCGAAGTGGGCGATGATGGTGGTGTCGGACCGGACGCCGTCTACCACACCGTACTGACCCTCGGTACCCTCCCGGCTGTCGTCGCCGAGTAGCAGGATGTTCTCCTCGCCGTCCACGCTCGCTGGGCGGGCACCCTCGATGTCCCAGTCGACGCGCGTGACGGCCTTGTCGAACTGCCGGTAGGCGGCCCCCCACCCGATGGTGCTCAGACCGAGAACCAGCACGGACAGCAGAGCGACGGCTCCAACGGACAGCCGTCGCAGCGGGGAGTGGTGGCGACGGGGCCCACGCGGGTCCAACGCGGGCGGCAGGGCCGGCGGGCGCATGGTATCGGGGCTCACCTGAGTCGAAAGCCCTCCTCGCTCAGGCGGCCGGAGCGGGAGAACCCCCGCCGGAACGCATGCCGCGGCCGTCGTGGTCGTGATGTGGCAGCCGTGTCCGTCTAACTGGACGTTCCGGACGGCCAAGACGTTGCCATGGCAAGCGCGGATGTTCACGGCGGGGTTGATCTCATCTCCGACCGTAGTGTGGACGGCGCGGAATGTGATCGGACGGTCGGGTGAACGATCAGCCAGCCAGCAGTTAGGACCTGTTTGGGAAGTACGTCCC
>NZ_CDWTMG010000233.1:3297-8367 GCF_977945845.1 Frankia sp. CcMO1 | reverse complement strand
CATCCGGAAGTGCGCGATAACCTCCCGGATCGGCTCGACGACGGCGTCGCCGTGGCGGCGCAGGTACCGTTCCACGATGTCGGCCATGAAGGTGAAGTGCCGGGCCTCGTCCTTGGCGAGCCGGTTCAGCAGATCGGCCAACACCGGATCGCCGACGACCGCTCGCAGCTGCTGGTAGTACAGCTGGGTCGCCTTCTCTTGGACCAGGGCGTAGGCGAACAGCGAGACCGCGTGGTCGTGCGGCAGTTCGAAGTGCTTGCGCCCCTCGGTCGCCAGTTCCCGCCGCAGCTCGTCGGGATCGGCGATGCCGGCGGCGACCTGGTAGCGGAACAGTGCCCGGGCGTGGCTGTCCTCCTCCTGCGCCCAACGCACGGTGAAGTGGTAGAGCTCCCGGTTGTGCACGAAGTTCTCGACGTCGACGTCGGGGTTCAGCGGGAAGGCCCGCTCGTACACGCCGAAGTAGCCGGGCAGGTGGTCCTCGATCAACGTGATGAACCGGACCGCGGAGCGATGTCCCTCGGTGAGCCGATCGGCGTCGGCGTTCTCCCAGGCGAACGTCGATTCGACGTTGAAGCGGCGGGTGGTGGAGCCCGCCTGGTGGAAGGCGATGACGGCCGCCTCGACCTCGGCGGGAGGAAGCAGCGGCGCCAGGGCCGGGCGTGCGGGGGCTCGCGGCGGTTCGACGCCGCGGGCCTGGCCGAACGCCGGCCGGAGAATGTCGGATGCCGTCATGATGTGGATCCCGTTCCTCTCTCGGCGGCGGTCAGCGTGCCTTGCGGCACACCAGCGCGTAGTGCTTGGTGGTGTAGCCCCAGCCGGCGTTCGCGACCTCCAGATAGCGGCGCAGCGTCGCGGCCGTTCCCGGGCGGATCGCGTCGATCCGCTCCGCGGCCGCGTCGACGTTCACCAGCCAGTCGTCGATGGTGCGCCGGTAGTCGTCGGTGAGATCGTCTAGGCTTGCCAGGGAGAAACCGGCCTCCTCGGCACCGGTGACGAGGTCGGACAGCGGCCGCATGTCCCCCCAGCCGAAGATCGATGCGCGGACGAACTCGGTCCCTTCCCGATGGTCGAACGCCCCCCGGGTGGCAGCGTTGCGAAAGCAGCTTTCCGACACGTACAGCCGTCCGTCGCGGCGCAGCAGCGCCCGGGCCCGCCGGAACACGACATCGAGGTCGGGCATGTGCACGATCGAGCCGAGCATTGTCACTGCGTCGAAACTCCCCGAGGGCAACTCGACCGTCTCGAAGTGGCCCTGGACCGTGGTGACGCGGTCGCTCACGCCGAGTTCGGCAGCTCGCTGCGCGATGTAGGCGTGCTTGTCGCCCCGCGGGGGAGACCCCGACGACCTCGGCTTCGTACTCGACCGCCATGAACAGCGTCAGCGAACCCCAGCCGCATCCGATGTCGAGGAGGCGACCACCGCGGCGCAGGCCGAGCCGATCGGCGACGAAGTGGAGCTTGGCGATCTGCGCCTGCTCGAGGGTGTCGTGCTCCGTGCGGTAAAGACCCGAGCTGTATTTGCGCAGGGGATCGAGGAACAGGCCGAAGACCTCGGGCGGCAGGTCGTAGTGCTGATTGGTGTCGCTCGTCGTGGGTTCGGTGCCCGTCGTGGGCCCGGTGGCCGTCGTGGGCCCGGCGGCGAGGCCCACCGCAGCCTCCGGTGCGGTGGTGACGGGCGAGTTCATGCGGCCTGCACCTGCAGCGCCGCCTGGACGACGTCGGCGACTTCGGCGACGGTGACCGCCGAGAAGACGTCCTCGTCCTCGAGCTCGACGTCGTACTCGCGTTCTACCCGGGCGATCATCCGGAGCACCTTCACCGAGTCCGCGCCCTCCACGGAGCGCAGATCGGCGTCCGCAGCCAGGTCCTCGACCGGGATGCCGAGCTCACGAGCGACGATGGCGGTGACGGTGGTGACGATCTCCGCATACGACACTGACATTCAGTGCTCCTCTGAGGTGGGGAGGCCGGCGGCGGTGGACCCGGTGGCCGGTGGTCTGGTGAGCGTCGCCGCCAGTGCCTGCGCGACACGGTCGGCCTCGGTCGGATTCAGCATCATCCGGTCCCGGGCGGTGTCCATCGGGGTCGGGCGGTAGGTTGCGCTTGCGGTCGCGAGCAGCGTCCCGGCATCGTCGAGGATCTCGGCCTCGGCGTGCACCAGCCCGTTTGCTCTGCCGCCGTTTACGCCGCTGTTCGCTCCGCCGACCGTGCCGCCGACCGGTGCCGCGTCCCCGCGGCCGGGGGTACCATCCGGGACGCCGTGCAGCCGGGCGACGCAGCGGTACTCGGCGCCGACGCTCAGCGGGGCGAGGTAGCGCACCCGCAGCGCGGTGGTGAACGCGGTGAGCCCGACCTGCAGCACGATCAGATTGCCCATCGTCTCATCGACGATCACTCCGATGAGGCCACCGTGCACGACGCCGGGATAGGACTCGTGCCGGCGTTCGAGTCGGAAACGGGTCGAGATGCCGTCGGCGTGGGCGGAGAAGTGTAGTTGCAGCCCGTGCGGATTGTGCGGCGAGCAGCCGAAACACCGATAGTCCGCGAGCACGGACCACGGCACGCTCAGGTAGTCCTCCGGATCGTCGGCTTCCCGCGGGCCGTCAGGGCTCGGCGTCATCAGGTGGCTGCGCATCGGGCTCCCTGGTCGATAGGCGCGGAACGCGCGGCTGGTCGATGGGCGCGGAACGCGCTGGGCGTGCGGAATCGGAGGCGGGGCTTGCGGGTCAGAGCACGCCGCGCCCGACCAGGTCGCGTACCGCCAGCCGTTGGAATTTGCCGCTGGAGGTACGGGGCAGCGCGCCGGGCTCGACCAGACGCACCGTCACCGTGGACAGCCCCAGCGCCGCAGTTGCCGCCATCCGCAGGTCGGTCGCGAGTCGGGCTCGGTCCGCGGGCTCGGTCAGCGCGGTCTCGCCGACCACCGTGACGCCGCCGGCAGCCTTCGCTCCGGTGGCGTCCGGGGGGCTGTCGGCGGCGTCTGGCTGGTCGGGGGAGCCGAAGGCGACGACGCGACGTCGGTGCACGCCCGGAAGGTCACGCACCGCCGCTTCGGCGTCCTCGGGGTAGTAGTTCACGCCGCGTATAATGATCATTTCCTTGTCTCAGCCGGTCACGAACAGATCGTCGCCGCGCTGGAAGCCGAGGTCGCCGGTGCGCAGCCAGCCGTCCGCGGTGAAGCCCCCGGTCGTCAGGCCCCCCGCGGTGAGGTAGCCCGAGGTGACCGAACCACCCCGGATCTGGATCTCGCCCACCCGCAGGCTCGGCGCCAGACCGTCGCCGAGCGGATCGGCCAGGACGTCACCGTGCAGGTCGGCGATGCGAATCCGGATGTCGCGGACCGGCCGGCCGACGGCGACCAGCCCCTTGGCGCGCGGATGCTCGCGCGGGACCTCCGTCACGATTCCCTCGGCGGCGAGTCGGTCCCGGTCGACCCAGGTGACCACGGGGGCGCGGCCCAGCGGCGGGAAGGCCACGGCCAGGGTGGCCTCGGCCATCCCGTACACGGGGAACATCGCCGTGGGGGCGAACCCGGCCGGCGCGAAGTGGTCGAGGAATCGCTCAACGCCGACCGCGGAGACCGGCTCGGCTCCGTTCAGCGCGACGCGCCACCGGCGCATGTCCAGCCCGGGTACCTCGTCCGGGTCGATCGCCCGGACGAGGTCGTCGTAGGCGAAGTTTGGCGCCGGCGAGATCGTGGCGCCGCTGGCGAGGAACGAGCGCAGCGAGCCGGCGGGGTCACGGACGAAGTCCGCCGGGGACCAGACGGTCATCGGGATGCCGGTCATGATCGCACTGAGGGTCGCGAACAGCCCCATGTCGTGGAACAGCGGCAACCAGATTCCGCCGTGATCGCCCTCACCGAGCCGGATGCCGTCGATGATCGCGCGGATGCCGCACAGCACGGCGCGGTGGCTGAGTACCACGCCCTTCGGGGCCGCGGTGCTGCCGGAGGTGAACTGCACGATCGCGATGTCGTCCGCACCCACCGCACCCACCGCACCCACCGGACGCCCGGGACTCGGAGGTGGCTGGCGCGTGGGCGTGGCGGGACCGGCGTCGCGGGCCAGGTCCGCCGCGGGGAGGAACCGGAGTCCGCCGAGCCGGTCGGCCGTCCGGCGCAGGATGGCGGACACCCGGCCTCCGGTGACCACCCGGTGGATGCCCGCGGCCGCCGTGGTGCGCGAGACCCGGTCGGCATAGCCGTTGAGGTCGTGCGCGGTGGTCGGCAGTGGCAGCGGACAGGCCGCCGCGCCCGCCCGACTGATCGCGAAGAGCGCGAGCAGAAACTCGGCCGAGTTCGCGGCCAGTACCCCGACCCGCTCACCGGCCTGGACCCCGTCCGTCGTCAGCGCGGCCGCGATCGTCCGGGAGGTGGCCGCGAGGTCCCGCAGCGAGATCACCTCGCGGGTCGACGGGAACGTGACGGGTGTGTCGGGATGCCGGGCGGCCGCAACGTCCAGTGCGTCGTGCAACGTCTCGGCGTTGTGCAACGTCTCGGTGTCGTGCAACGTCTCGGCGTCGAGCGGCTCATGGTGCCCGCGAGCGTCGGTCGTGCCGGTCGGGTCACTCGTGCCGGTCGGGTCCGTCGCGTGGCTGCCGTGGGTCGTGTGGGCCGGCCCGCCGGTCGTCGCCGACCGTGGAAAGACCGGCCGCGGATGGACCGTCGGAGACGTGGGCGAGATGGCGGAGGTGGGCGAGGTGGCCTCGCTCCGGATGGCAGGTATGATCCGCACTCCTGTCTTCCGCGTCCAGGTGTCTTCTGCGCCCGTGCGACGGATGGGGCCCGGCCGGCACCGAGGCGACGGCGGCCGAACAGCAGCCGATGGGGCTGCCCGTCAGGTGTACTCGCCCGTCGGGTGTACTGATGTCTGTCCGTCGGGTGTACTGATGATCGGATGTGCTGATGAATGCCGCGGGCAGCAGGAAAAGGCTCGTGGGTATGGTGGTCGTTCGTCAATAAAAATTCAGGTAATCTATCGATCCATCAGGGCCGACAATACATCACCGAATCGTCCCGGCGGTCGAAAAATTCATCCGATGGTTTCCTGGGAGTTTAGGAGTCGCAAT
>NZ_CDWTMG010000233.1:0-2623 GCF_977945845.1 Frankia sp. CcMO1 | reverse complement strand
CCCCTTACCTGGGTGTCGTCCTGGTGGTATCAAATGTACCGATCACCTCGCCGGGTCGACGGCCCGGCGCGCGACCGCGACCGAATCAAGTTTCCTGGTGTCCGGCCGGAATCTGGAGGCGAGGGTCCGGAAACGAGACTCGGGAACGGAACCGAGGGTCCCCACCCGCCACCGTCCCGCCGTCCTACTCATCCCATCCGTCGCCTCCATTCCCTCATGTCTCCCGCCGCGATCGGGCTCCGGGCAGGTGGCCTGAACGCACAGGTCCCGGGGCGCTTCCAGGTGGAGACCCACCGTGAACCAAGCTCCGTGGCACCACTCGCGCTGGCATTCGTCGGACCGACGATGAGGAGCACGCCATGGCAGTCACAACCGATTCCGTATTCGCCGGGGCGGACGCCGGTACCGGCGTCGCGGCCGACCACGGGAACCCGCTCCCGGACCAGGCGACTGATCTGCTGGCCGCGTTGTTCGATCCCGCGAACAGGCCGAATCCCTATCCGCTCTATGCGCGCCTGCGGGCAGCCGGCCGGCTGCCCGAGACGCCGTTCGGACTGCAGGTCGCCACCCGGCACGACGACTGCGTAGCGGTACTGTCCAACCAGAGTTGGGGGCACGATCAGGAGGCCCACCAACTGCATCCCACCTTGCCCGCCGAGGAGTTCCCGGCGACGTTCCTGTGGATGGAGCCGCCGGACCACACCCGGCTGCGCGGCCTGGTGAGCAAGGCGTTCACCCCGCGTCGGGTCGCCGATCTGCGGCCGCGTATCACCGCCCTCGTCGACGACCTGCTCGACACCGCGCTGCGGGCCGGAGAGTTCGACCTCATCGAGACGATCGCGTACCCGCTGCCACTCACGATCATCTGTGAGATCCTCGGGGTGCCGGCGGCCGACCACGGCATCATCCAGATCTGGTCGCAGGCGCTGGCCAGGGCGTTCGACCCGGACGTCCTGATGTCTCCGGAGGCGTTGGCGGAACGTAACGACGCCATCCCTGAGTTCCTCGCCTACTTCCGTGCGCTGGTCGCGCGCAGCCGCCGCAGCGGTGGCGACGATCTGCTCAGCGCGCTGGCCGCCGTCGAGGAGCAGGGTGATCGGCTGACCGAGGACGAACTGCTCGGCACCTGCGTGACCCTGCTGATCGCCGGCCACGAGACGACGGTCAACCTGGTCGGCAACGGGGCGCTGGCGTTGCTGCGTAACCCCGATCAGACGGCGTTGCTGCGCGACGAACCGGATCTCATCCGGCCCGCCGTCGACGAGCTGCTACGCTATGACTCCCCGATCCACCTCAACACCCGGGCAGCGATCCGGGAAATGACGGTGGGTGGCCGGACCTTTTCCCCGGGTGAGGGCTTGGTGGCGTTGATCGCTTGCGCCAGCCGCGATCCGGAGGCGTTCGACGACCCGGACCGTCTCGATGTGCGCCGCTACGTGGCGGGCTCCGGCGCGTCCCGGCACCTGTCGTTCAGCCTTGGCCACCACTACTGCCTCGGCGCGCCGTTGGCGTTGCTCGAGATGGAGATCTTCCTGGCGGGGTTCCTCCACCGGGTCCGGTCCGCCGAGCTTCTCGTCGATTCGCCGCCCTACAAATCCAACCTGCTCATCCGAGGACTGGCGGAGCTCCCCGTCCGCTTCCGGGGATAGTGCCGCAAAGTCGCGGATCGAGCCGATTCTGATATTCTGCTCGAAGTCAAGTGCCAGGTCGGAGGCGTGGTGGATGCCACGTCGGGCGAATCTTACGCCGTATCTTCCGTATCTCCACACGCCGTATTCACCCGTAGTTTTTCGGGATCGCTAGCGTGTCCGCGGGAGGTACCATGGAGAGCAAGATCGATTTCCGATACCTCGTCTCTTTCCTGGCGATCGCAGAAGAACTCCACTTCGGCCGGGCCGCGGCCAGGCTCCATCTGGCCCAGCCCTCTCTCAGGAGTCGCAATGAAATAACTTGCGCGTTTCGAACCCTCCACAGGCCTGTGACCTGCGATGATGCTCTCGATCACGTATTTGTTACTTCATTACGTCCCCTCAGTCAGCAACTCCAGCGTCTCGAACGTGACATCGGTGTCGAACTGGTCAACCGGACCTCCCGGGAGGTCCGGTTGACTCCGGCGGGCCGGGCCTTCGAGAAGGAGGCACGACGTCTGCTGGAACAGGCACGACAGGCGGTCCGGGCGGCCAGGGAGGCCGCTTCCGGCCGGACCGGTCGGATCCCCATCGGGTTCAACTTCCCCGCCGGGGAACGGGTCCTCCAACCCACCCTGCTGCGGCTCAACGCTGACTACCCGAACGTCTCGACCACTCTCTGGGAGGCTCGCAGCGGCCCCCAGCTGTCCGCCCTCACCGCGGGAAAACTCGACGTCGCGCTCGTGTTCGCTGGGCCTCTCGCGGCCCAGTTGCGGTCCCATCGGGTCTTCACCGTGCCGCTGGTGGCGCTCGTCGGGCGGAACCACCCGTGGGCGGACCGCCGCCAGGTCTCGTTCCGGGAGCTGGCGGGCCAGGGATGCGTGCTGTTCCGCCGGGAACAGAGCCCGGCGATGCACGACGCCATCCTCGCCGCCGCCGACCGCTGTGGCATCCGCCTGAGTGTGGCCGCGGAGGTCGACGTCTCCGGCGCCACC
>NZ_CDWTMG010000232.1:0-7730 GCF_977945845.1 Frankia sp. CcMO1 | reverse complement strand
CTGCTGGTGAGCCTGACCAGCCTCGCCGCCGGCGCGGCGCCCGCCGCCGCGGCGCCCGGGCGCACCGTCCCGGTGCCCTGCGCCGGCGCGCTGTGGGGTACCTGTGACACCCGGGCCACGGACAACGGCTACCAGTACCGCTACCACGACGGAGTGCTGGAGCGCGTCGGGATCCCGACCGGATCGGGGGCCCGGCGGAGCGCGGCCTGCGGCCAGGATTGTCCGGACGACCCGGCGGCCGTCTGTGACCTGCTGACCGCGGTCGGGCCGGATCCGGCGATGGACGCGCAGGCGCGGGCCCAGTACGACCAGGCGGTAGCGGGCTGCTTCAACTACCTGCTGCCCGCCGGCGCGGTGCCGATCGCCCAGGTGCAGGCCGCGCTCGCCAACTACCTGCGCGAGAAACTCCTGCCGAAGCCGTCGATCGTCATCGCGCCGTCCGGCCGCAGCTTCGCGAACCTGGCCACGATCCTCTACACCCCCGTGCCCGACTCGTTCACGTTCAACGTCGACCAGCCGGTCGTGGCGACCATCAGCGCCGTTCCCCGCTATCACTGGGAGTGCGGTGACGGCGAGACCGGCCCGGATGCTCCCGGCCGGCCCTACGACCCGGCGATCTCACCGCGCGATCATCCCGAGGCCTATGTGGCGCACGGCTACGCCCGGCCGGGCCGGTACCAGGTGACCCTCGCGGTGACCTGGGACGGCACGTTCACCGTCCCCGGGGTCGCGCAGGCATTCCCGATCGACGCGGTGACCCTCGCCGCCGCGCGGGGCATCGTCGTCGACGAGGCCGCCGGCATGCTGGTCCACAACGATTGACGCCACCGCGGGACCGACACCACCGCGGAGAAACGGGGCCGCGGCGCGGCGGCTCAGCCGCGGTGGGCGGGACGAGCGGGCCAGGGTGCGTCGGGTGGGCGCAGACCGGCGTAGTTCTCGCCGCGCGCCCGGGCCGTGGCCAGCAGCCCGATGACCGCCATCGCGTTGGTGATCTCACCGCGCAGGACCCGTTCGACAGCGTCGGTGAAGTCGATACGCGCGAGACCCATCTCGGCCTCCTCGTGCACCGGCACGTACCGCTCGGCAGCCGGGATCTCGTGCAGCCCGCGGGCCAGGAAAAGGCGGTAGGCCTCGTCGGTCATCCCCGGCGAGGCCCACACATCAACCAGCAGATCGTAGCGGTCGGCGCGCAGCCCGGCCTCCTCGGCCAGCTCCCGCGCGGCGGCCGAGGACGCCGGCTCGCCCGGCACGTCGAGAATGCCGGCGGGCAGCTCCCACAGCGGACCACCGACGGGATGACGATACTGATGGACCATCACCACCCGATCGGCCTCGTCGAGGGCGACCACCCCCACGGCGCCGGGATGCACCACCACATCACGCTGCGAGATGTCGCCATCCGGCATCCGCACCTGATCGCGGCGGACAGAGATGACCCTCCCCTGGTAGGCCAGGGTGCTCTCGGTGACCTCGTACCGGTGCGGGGTCGCCGTCACGGGGACACCAGCGCGGCGGTGCCGTTGGAGCTGACGCTCGGACGGGACGCGCTCGCGCCCCGGCGGATACTCCCGCCGGATCGACCGGCCGTGACGCCGCGGGTCTGCGCGGCGCCGTTCTCCGGAGTGGGAGCGTCCTCGCCCGGCAGGTCCACCGGCAGCACCCCGCGGCGGCGGTCCGCATGCGCGACCGCCGCGGCGACGAGACCCCGGAACAGTGGATGGGCCCGGGTCGGCCGGGACCGGAACTCCGGATGTGCCTGGGTGCCGACGTAGTACGGGTGCACGTCGGCGGGCAGCTCGACCACCTCGACCAGGCGGCCGTCCGGCGACGCCCCGGAGAAGACCAGCCCGGCGGCGGCCAGCCGGTGCCGATAGTCGTTGTTCACCTCGTACCGGTGCCGGTGGCGCTCGGCGACCTCGGCGGCGCCGTACTCACGCCGGGCGAGCGTGCCGGGCGCCAGCACGCACGAGTACAGGCCCAGTCGCATTGTGCCGCCCATGTCCCGGGTGCCGGCCACCACCTCGTGCTGGTCAGCCATCGTGGAGATCACCGGGTGGGGGGTCTCGGGGGCGAACTCGGTGGAGTTCGCCGCCTCCAGGCCGGCGAGACTGCGGGCCGCCTCGATGACCATGCACTGCAGGCCGAGGCAGATACCGAGGGTCGGAATGCCGTTCTCGCGGGCGTGCCGCAGCGCGGTGAGCTTGCCCTCGATGCCCCGCACCCCGAAACCACCGGGAACGATGATCCCGTCGACCCCGTCAAGCAGGGTGGCCGTCACGTCCGGGGAAGAGCACTCGTCCGAGGTGACCCACCGCAGGTCCACCCGAGTGTCGGTGGCGAAGGCGCCGGCGCGCAGGGCCTCGGTCACCGAGAGGTAGGCGTCGGGGAGGTCCACGTACTTGCCGACGATCGCGATCGTCGCCGTGTTGGCCGGGTGGTGCACCCGCCGCAGCAACGTGTCCCATTCCGTCCAGTCGACGTCGCGGAAGGACAGCCCGAGCCGACGCACCACGTAGGCGTCGAGACCCTCGCGGTGCAGCACCCGGGGAATGTCGTAGATGGAGCTCGCGTCCGGCGCCCCGACGACGGCCTCGTCGTCGACGTCGCACATCATCGCGATCTTCTTCTTGAGTGAATCGGGCAGCGGCCGGTCGGACCGGCAGACCACGGCGTCGGGCTGCAGGCCGATGCTGCGCAACGCCGCGACCGAATGCTGGGTCGGCTTGGTCTTCAGCTCTCCGGAGGGGGCGAGGTAGGGGACCAGGCTCACGTGCACCGTCAGGGCGTTGTCCCGACCGACCTCGTGGCGTACCTGACGGATCGCCTCCAGGTAGGGCAGCGATTCGATGTCCCCGACGGTCCCGCCGACCTCGGTGATCACCACGTCGACGGAGTCACCGGCCAGCTGCCGGATCCGGTTCTTGATCTCGTCGGTGATGTGCGGGACGACCTGGACGGTCTGGCCCAGATAGCCGCCGCGGCGTTCCCTGGCGATAACGGCCGAGTAGACCTGGCCCGTCGTCACGTTGGCGCTGCCGTCGAGGTCGACGTCGAGGAACCGCTCGTAGTGGCCGATGTCGAGGTCGGTCTCGGCCCCGTCGTCGGTCACGAACACCTCACCGTGCTGGAACGGGTTCATCGTCCCCGGGTCCACGTTGAGGTAGGGGTCGAGCTTCTGCATCGTGACGCGGAGTCCACGAGCCTTGAGGAGTCGACCGAGGCTCGACGCGGTCAGTCCCTTGCCGAGACTGGACGCGACCCCGCCGGTGACGAAGATGTGTTTGGTGATATGCGCCTGACCCACCCGAAGCTCCCGTGGTTACGCCGCCGGTCCGGCCCCGGCGCCTCCACGGGACTTCACGGTAACAGCTCCCCCGCACGACGCCTCCAGCGCAATGCGGGGACTCTGCCATAAGGGTGAGTCAGGGCCCTCGGTTATCACCTTCGGTGACTCCCTGGACCACCGCAGGATGCCCGGCCTCCCCGACCGCGGTGGCACTACGGCAGCGCCTTGTCGGCCGCCGCGGCGGCGAGCAGCTCCTCGGCGTGCCCACGGGCCAGCGAGCTCTCCTCCTGGCCGGCAAGCATCCGGGAGAGTTCCCGCACCCGGCCGGCGTCGTCGAGCGTGACGACCCCACTGCGGGTGACCGATCCGTCGTCGGCCTTGTGGACCACCAGATGACGGTCCGCAAAGGCGGCGACCTGCGGCAGATGGGTGATACAGATCACTTGATGAGTGCGGGCGAGACGGGCGAGGCGCCGGCCGATCTCCACCGCGGCCCGACCGCCGACCCCGGCGTCCACCTCGTCGAAGACCATGGTCGAACCGGTGTCGGCGGCGGCGAGGACGACCTCGATCGCGAGCATAACCCGGGACAGCTCACCGCCCGACGCGCCTTTCTGGACCGGCCGCGGCGGCGCCCCGGGATGCGGGATCAGCCGCAGCTCCACGTCGTCGACGCCGAACGGTCCAAACGCGACGACCCGCAGGCCGACCGGCAGACCGGCCGGATCGTCGCGCTGCGACACGGCGGCCTCCACCCGGGCCCGGGGCATCGCGAGCCCGGCGAGCTCGGCGGCGACCGCCGCACCGAACCGGGCCGCCGCCTTGGTCCGGGCGTCGCTGACCTCCTCGGCGAGCCGGGCCAGCTCGGCGGTCAGGCTGTCCCGCCGGACGGTGAGCGCCTCGACGCTGTCCCCGGCGCCGTCGAGTTCCAGCAGCCGGCGCCCAGCCTGGTCCGCCCAGGCCAGCACGCCGTCGATGCCGGTACCGTGCGCCCGGGTCAGGCTGGTGAGGGCGGCCTTACGCGCCTGGGCGTCGGCGAGGCGCACCGGGTCGGCATCGATGCCCTCCGCGTAGGAGGCGAGGTCCGCGGCGACGTCGGTGAGTAGCATCCCCACCTCCGTGAGCCGCACGCCGAGAGCGGCGAGCTCGGCGTCGAGGGCGGACTCGCCGGCGATGATCCGCTGGGCCGCGGCCACCAGATCGACCGCACCGGGCTCGTCCGACCCGGTGGCCGGATCGCTCATCAGCGCGGCGTGCGCGGTCCGCGCCGCCCGCACCAGGGTCTCCGCATGCTCCAACCTGATCAGCTCGGCGTCGAGGATGACGTCCTCACCAGGGCCGGGGGCGACCCGTTCCACCTCGTCCAGGCCGAGGCGCAGCAGCTCCGCCTCCTGCTCGCGTTCACGCACCCGGTCG
Organism: Frankia sp. CcMO1; assembly: GCF_977945845.1. Lineage (NCBI taxonomy): Bacteria > Bacillati > Actinomycetota > Actinomycetes > Frankiales > Frankiaceae > Frankia > Frankia sp. CcMO1. The sequence continues at coordinate 3,025 of NZ_CDWTMG010000232.1, read as the reverse complement.
GTGATCTCGGCAAGCCGCCGACTGACCCGGGTCAGCTCCCGGTACACACCGCCGTAGCGGGCCAACGGCCCGGCGACGGCGGAACCGGCGAACCGGTCCAACGCGTCACGCTGGGTGGACGGCTTGAGCAGGCGCTGTGCCTCGGACTGGCCGTGCACGGCGATCAGCTCCTCGGCGATCTCGGCGAGGACACTCGCCGGGACCGAGCGGCCCGCGACCTGCGCCCGGGACCGGCCCTCCGCGGTCAGGGTCCGACCGACGACGAGGACAGCGCCGCCCGGATCCTCGTCGAGGTCGCCGCCGACTTCGCGGACCCGGGCCGCGACAGCCGACTCGGCACCGATGACGAGCCGACCCTCGACGAAGGCGCGATCGACCCCCGGCCGGACCAGACCGTAATCCGCCCGCCCGCCGGTGAGCAGCTCCAGCCCCTGGACAATCATGGTCTTGCCGGCTCCGGTCTCGCCGCTCACCACGGTGAGGCCGGGAGCAAGGTCGAGGGCGGCGTCGTCGATGACCCCGAGGCCGCGGATGCGAATCTCCTCGAGCACGCCCCGAACTCTAGCGTCACCAGAACGGAGGCCGATATCGCAGAGGCGGAAGATCCGCCACCGCTGCCGCCGCGTCGCGGCGAAGCCCCCCGACGATCATCCCAGGAAGCTCGCCGAAGGCGAGCTAACGGAAACCCCGAACGGCGCCCTAGGCCAGGGGTCCCCGCGTCGCGGCGAAGTCGCTACGCGGGGGAGGCACGTTGGTTGCGTCCTCGCCAGCCTTCCACCGGAAGGCCAAACTTGGCGACGAGACGATCAGTGAACGGCAGCGGATGCACCACGGCGAGCCGCACCGGTTGGCGGCCGCGGACCACCTCGACCCGCGACTCGGGGGGCACCTCGACGAACCGCCGGCCGTCACAGTAGAGGACCGCGGGCACCGGCGGCAGGATCTCCACGGCGACCGCGGAGGCCGGCGCCAGCACGAGCGGCCGGGCGAACAGCGCGTGCGCGCTGATCGGGGCGACCAGCAGGGCCTCGACGCCCGGCCACATCACCGGACCACCGGCCGAGAAGGCGTAGGCGGTGGATCCGGTGGGCGTCGAACAGATCACCCCGTCGCATCCCCACCGGGACAGCGGACGCCCGTCAATCTCCAGCACGCATTCCAGCATCCGAGCGCGCTCGGCCTTCTCCAGGGACATCTCGTTGAGCGCCCAGCCGGTATAGGTGACCTCGCCACGCCGCCGGACCGTGACGTCGACCGTCATGCGTTCCTCGACCGTGTAGTCCTTGCGGACGACGTGCTCGATGGTGGATTCCAGCGCGTCGGGTTCAGCCTCGGCGAGGAACCCGACGTGCCCGAGGTTCACGCCCAGCAGCGGGGCGTCAGCGGTGCGGGCCAGCTCCGCGCCGCGCAGCAGGCTGCCGTCGCCGCCGAGGACCAGCACCAGTTCCACCCCGACGGCCGCGTCGGCGTCGTGCGGCACGATGTTGGCGGCGGTCAGGTCGAGCATCTCCGCCTCGGCCCGCAGCACTCGCGGCGACACCCCGGCTGCGGCCAGGCCCTCGATGACCCAATGGGCGCTCTCCCGGACCACCGAGCGGCGGGGATGGGTGACAACGAGGATCTCCCGCGTCATGCCCGACGCCCCGATCCCGCGGGGCCGGCGGCGATCGCCCCGGCCAGGACGTCCGCGTCGAGCGGTGGGGCCCCGGCGACCAGCCACAGCAGGTACTCGACATTGCCCGCCGGGCCGGGCAGCGGACTCGCCGTGACACCACGCACGCCGAGATCTAGCATGGCTGCGGACGTGGCCACGTCGCGGACCGCCTCGGCGTGCAACGCGGTGTCGCGCACCACCCCGCCTGGCCCGAGCCGCTCCCGGCCGACCTCGAACTGGGGCTTCACCAGCAGCACGAAATCGGCGTCTGGGACCGCGCAGGCGCGCAGCGCGGGCAGCACCAGGGCCAGCGAGATGAACGACAGGTCCCCGACGACCAGGTCGACGCGGTCACCGATCTCGGCGGGCGTCAGGTTCCGGGCGTTGGTGCGGTCGAGCACGCAGACCCGGGGATCGCAGCGCAGCCGCCACAGCAACTGCCCGTAGCCGACGTCCACGGCCACGACGGAGGCCGCCCCGTACCGCAGCAGCACGTCGGTGAAGCCGCCGGTGGAGGCACCGACGTCCAGGCACCGTCGACCGGCCACGACCAGCGTGGGGCCGGTGGAACGCGGGATTTCGACACCCGGCCCCGGTTCCGGTGCGGGGACCCCGAAGGCCTCGAAGGCACCGAGAAGTTTGTGCGCGCCGCGGGAGGCGTAGCCGGGATCGTCCCCCTTCGTCACCGCGATGGAGGTGGATCCGTCGACCACCGTGGCGGCCTTCGTGGCAGGAATGCCGCCGACCAGCACCCGACCCGCGGTGATCGCCGCAACGGCCTGCTCCCGGGACCGGGCGAGACCACGACGGACAAGTTCGCTGTCCAGACGCGTCCGGCGGGACATCGTGACCCCGGAGCGACTCACCGCACCGGCCGGATCATGCCCGGCCCGGGCCGCGGCCCTCCCGTGGGACGCGCCCCGGAACGCGCCGGAACGGGCACGCCCGGCCCGGCCGCGCCCCCAGCGCCCTTGACGTGGTCAGCGCCCTTAACCTGGTCAGCGCTCCCATCCAGGTCCGCCAGTGCCCCGGCCAACCGGCGGTTTATCTCCTCGAAGACCTCGACATGCGCGGCCGTCGGTAGGGCGTCGAGCATGTCCAGCCGGCCAAGGACGTCGCGAACCTCGGCGGGCAGATTCTCGGTGTTCACGTTGTCAGCCTCCCGCACTCACGGCCGCTGACGCGACGGACCCTGGCGGCGTGCGTCATGCGACGAATCTCATGTCCTGTCCACTCCTCGTCCGGCCGGATCCGCCCTCGGCCGGCCCGGGACCTCACCCCGGGTCCGTCAGGACCACCGGAGATCGGCTCGCAACCGGTGTAAACTCGCCCACCACGCGGGTCGTCCCGCCCGGAACACCTACTCCCACG
>NZ_CDWTMG010000231.1:0-7833 GCF_977945845.1 Frankia sp. CcMO1 | reverse complement strand
CAGATCCAGCCGCCGTCCCAGGGCGGCCTGGACCCGCCGCCAGTCGGCGATGACCGGGCCCACCAGCGTCGTGTGCGGGGCGGAGAACAGGGTCGTGGCGTACCGGTGCAGCCGGTCGTCGAGTTCGGTGAGCGTCACCGGATCGGGATCGGCGAACGTGATCTCCCGGGAGAGTACCGCCGCGGCCCGTCCAGCGGCAGCCAGACCGAGCCGCTCCGAGGCCCGGGTGGGCGACAGTTCCATGCCGTTCATGACCATCCCCTCACGTTCCGGCCGGTGCCTCGTGGCGCACCGGTCACAGCCCGGCGACGGATGTTCGACCGGGCGGGGACCATGCTTCGTTGCGTCGTCCCGTGGCTGGGGCCGCCGCCGGTCGGCACGGCCGGCTGTACGCCGATGATGCTGGTGAACCTGCACGGTTCACCCCAGCGCGTAGCTGATCCGGCAAACACTGTGACCAGTCGCAAGCTACCGCGCAAGAGGGGGGTGGTGTACAGCGGTTTGACAGATTGATCAGAGTCTGCTCCTGGTCCGCCCCGGACAGTTCGTACGTTTCCGATGATCGAGCTCGGGGTCCGCCCCCGCTGTGCCCGCCCCCGCCGGTGAGGTGGCCGCGGCGCAGGTCAGGCAGGCCAGGCAGGTCGGGGGGCGCGGTGTTCCCGGTCGTCGAGCCATCGGTCCAGATCCTGTCCCCTCGACACCCCGCCGCCGCCGCCAACCCGCGATCCGTCAGATAACTCACAGGCGGATAACCCACCTGCCAGGGGCAAGCCCTGACTCCCTGTGGCCGGGCCACCCTGCCGGTAGGGAGAACTGTGGTAGGGAGAGGCAGTGGATTTCCGCGGACAGACCGCACTGATCACCGGTGCGTCGACGGGCATCGGCGCCGTCTTCGCCCGCGAGTTCGCCGACCGGGGCGCCGACCTCGTGCTCGTCGCGCGCGGCGAGGACCGGTTGCGCGCGAACGCCGCCGAGATCACTCGGCGTCACGGCGTGCGCACCGAGGTGATCGCCGTCGATCTGGCGGAGCCGGCCGCGGTCGACGCCGTCGCCGAACGGGTCGCCGTCGCCGGGGGCGGGGTCGACGTGCTGGTGAACAACGCCGGGTTCGCCACGCACGGCGACGTGGCCGGGGCCGAGGCGGCGCGGCTGGTCGGGCAGGTGCGGCTCAACTGTGTCGCTGTCGTCGAGCTGACCGCGCGCTTCCTGCCCGCGATGGTGCACCGCGGGCGCGGCAGCATCGTGAACGTGGCCAGCATCGCCGCGTTCCAGCCGGTGGCGCACATGGCCGTGTACGCGGCGACGAAGGCGTTCGTGCTGTCCTTCTCCGAGGCGCTGTGGGCCGAGGCCCGCCCGGCGGGGGTCAGGGTGCTCGCGCTGTGCCCCGGCTCCACCGACACGCCGTTCTTCGACGTCGTCGGTACCGAGGACGTCGCCGTCGGGCGCAAACGTTCCCCCGAGCAGGCGGTGGCCAGTGCGATGCGTGCCCTCGAACGCGGCCGTCCCTCGGTCGTCGACGGACGGCGCAACGCGCTGCTGGCCCGGGGTGGGCGGCTGCTGCCGCGGCGGGCGCTGATCCGGATCGCCGAACGCGCCGTCCGCCCGGCCCCGGACGGCTCTCGCGGGTAGGACCTCTCCGGTAGGCCGGGGGGTTTCGGGATCATCCTCACCCGGCCAGCCAGCGCCACCACGGGCCGAAGATCAGGTTGGTGAGCAGCGTATAGCCGCCCGCCGCGGGGTGCGCGCCGTCACCGGCGCGAGCTCACGCGCCCAGGACGGCCGGCGGCGCAGGGCGGGGAACACGTCGACGTAGGGGACGTCGTAGGCGGCGCAGACCTCGGCGTAGCGGACGGTGAGGTCCGCGACGCGCTCGTCGCGGCCGGGATCACCGGACGGGGGCGGTCCGACCATCAGCAGCGGCATGAGGGGGCGGGCCTCGGCGAGCAGGGCCGTCAGGGCGGCGACCGAGTCCCGCGGCGGGACCCGGGTGGCCGTCCCGGTCCCCGCCGCCGGGTCCGTGGTGTCGGCCTCGGCGGTCATGTCGTTCACGCCGAAGGAGATCACGAGCCGGGGGTGTTCCGCCTCGGCCAGCCGGGGCAGGCACTCCGCCCGCCATCGGGCGTGGGTCTCGGTGGAGGTGGCACGTCGGAGCCCGAGGTTGTAGGCGGTCAGCGCCACGCCGGCGTCCTCTGTGCGGGCGGCCAGACGCCCGACCCAGCCCAGGTGGGCGGGGTCGCCCACGCCCGCGACGAAGGAGTCCCCGAGGAAGCAGACCCGCAGGTCGCCGCCGCGCAGCCGGGCCGCTGCCGGCGGGTGCGCGGCCGGCGTTGGCAGGCGTGGGAAGGCCGTTGCCGCCGCGTCGAGGTCGGCGGCGGTCAACGGCCGGGTGAAGGTGACGCGGTGCAGCCCCGGCCCGTCGTAGTCGGAGTGGACCGGGACGCCGTCGATCATGGTGTCGCCGGGTTCGACCCGGAAACCCAGGCCGATGTGGAAGGCCAGCGACGTCGCGTTGCCCGGGCTGGTGACCGCGTCGACGCGGCGGGCCCCACGGGTGGCGGCGAGCCGGAAGAACCGTCGGTAGAGACCGCCGGCGATACCACCGCGGCGGCGCGCCGGGGCGACGCCGACGAAGTGGATGTAGGCGACCTCGGGTGCCGAGGCCGACAGGAAACCGACGAGGAAGGCGACAAGGCGGCCGTCGCCGGCACGTTCCACCAGGTAGCTGCTGTCGGTGAAGTGCTGGAAGAACAGCCGCGGCAGCAGCAGCGCGCGCTGTATCGACCCGGCGGCCCCCTGGAAGCCACCCCACCAGTCGTCCATGACGGCGAGCACGCGCCCCTGGTCGTCCGCGGTGGGATGGCGCATCGTCAGGCCGTCGGGAGGATCAAAGATCACGCCGCCACCCTGGCAGAGCCCCGGCCGCCGGCCAAGGCGTTTTTTCCCGCCCGACCGGGATCCCGGTTGTCCGCGCCGCCCCTCCGATCCCGCCCCGGATCGGACGGGCGGTCAGACGGACGGACGGGTGGTCCAGGTGGGGGTCGCCGTAGTACTCGCCGAAAATCGGGCGGGGCTAGGGGCGAGGAGGGGGGCGAACAGGAGGAGGGATGCCGCGGTGAGGCCGACGATTGCCAGGCGGGGTCCGGTGGGGCCGGCGGCGAGGTGGACGGCGAGGGTGACCATGGCCACGCCGAGGGCGGTGCCCAGGCCGCGGGTCATGTTGACCAGTCCCCCGCCGGTACCCGCCGCGTGGGCCGGGATCGCACTCATGATCGCGGTGTTGTTGGTGGGGGTGTAGAGGCCGAGGCCGAGGCCGAGCACGGCCATCGGGGGGATCAGCCAGGGTGCGGACAGTGGCACGGCGAGTGCGGCGGCGAGTGCCATCGTGCAGGTGACGGCGCCGAGCGCGTAGCGGCGGCGGTCGCTCCACCGGTCGGGTAGGACCGCCCCGGCGCCGCTGGCGGCGAGCGCGAAGCCTCCGGGCAGGGCGGTGAGGACCAGCCCGGCGTGCAGGGGGGAGGTGCCGCGGTCGGTGAGGACGACGGGGACCAGGACGAGCGGGCCGAACAGGACGAGGTAGCCGCACAGCGCGCCGACGAGTCCCCCCGCGAGGGCAGGGATGCGAAGGAGGCGCAGGTCGATCAGGGGTGCCGGCGCGCGGCGTTCCCGTCGGACGAGGCCGTAGCCGGCGAGCGGGGCGAGGATAGCGAGGATGGCGGTGGCCGCGGAGGGCAGGTTCAGGCCGGAGACAGCCGAGACGGCCAGCAGCAGGGTGGTGGTGGCGGTGGCGAGGAGGGCCAGACCCGGCCAGTCGAAGGGGGCAGGGTCGGTGCGCTGGCGGGTGCGGGGTAGCAGGTAGTAGCCGGCGATGAGGGCGATTGTCCCGACGGGGACGTTGATGGCGAACACCCAGCGCCAGCCGAGAGTGGTGACCAGGGCTCCGCCGAGGGTGGGGCCGAGAGCGAGGCCGAGGGCCTGGGCGGCGGCCTGGACGCCCAGGGCGGCGCGCATCCTCGGGCGGGGTGCGCTGGTGGCGACAAGGGCGACGCTGCTGGCCTGCAGCATCGCGGCGCCGACGGCCTGCGCGACGCGGGAACCGATCAAAGCGGCGAGGCTGGGAGCCAGGCCACAGGCGGCAGAGGCGGCGGTGAAGACGAGGAGTCCGTAGAGGTAGAACTGTTTGCGGCCGTAGGCGTCGGCGAGCCGGCCGACGGGCACCAGCAGGGCGACCAGGGTGAGCAGGTAGGCCAGGGAGACCCAGGTGACTGCAGCGAGCGGGGCGTGGAACTGTGCGCACAGCGGCCCGTAGGCCAGGGTGACGATGCTGGCGTCGAGTTGGCCCATGAACGCGCCGAAGCACACGGTGGCGACCGCCAGCCACCAGCCGCCCGGCAGGTCGCGGACCGCGCGAGGGCGGGCCCGCTCGTGGGCCAGCAGCGACATCAGGGTGTTGCGGGACGCGGAGGTACGCACGCCCGGGTCCATGGCTACCTGCTCCTCCAGCGGAAGCCGCTCACGGCAGGACGCGGCTCTCCAGCTATGTCTGTGACAGATAAACTCTGTCACAGACATAGTAGGCCGGTGCGGGGGCGGATGCCAGGCCGGCCGCTGGACGTGGGCACGCGGCGTGGGCACGCGGGCCGGATAACCGGCCGCGGGCTAGCGGGCGGGCAGAGCCTGGTCGGGCAGGAGGCTGGCAAGCAGGCCGCGCACGCGGGTGCCGATGTCGTCGCGGATGGCCCGTACCCGCTGCGGGGCAGAGACGGCGGGGCCGTCGATGGGCCAGTCCTCATAGCGATTGCCGGGAACGTAGGGGCAGGTGTCGCCACAGCCCATGGTGATCACGACGTCGGCGGCAGCGAGGATGTCGTCGGTGAGCGGCTTGGGGAACTCCTCGTCCAGACTCAGCCCGATCTCTTTCATCGCGACGATGACCTCGGGGTGGATGCCTTCGGCAGGGTCCGAGCCGCCGGTGCGGATGTGCAGCTGGGTGCCGGCGTAGTGGCGGGTGAACGCGGCGGCCATCTGGGAGCGGCCGGCGTTGTGCACGCAGACGAACAGCACCTCCGGGACCTTCTTGGCGATCAGCCCGCGGGTGGTAGCCAATGCTTCAAGGCGTTCCCGGGTGATCTTTTGGAGTCGAAATGAAATAACTTGCGCGTTTCGAACCCTCCACAGGCCTGTGAACTGCGATGATGCTCTCGATCGCGTATTTGTTACTTCATTACGTCCCCTTTCTGCCAGCACCGGCAGGTACAGGGTGACCCGGGCGGTAGCAGCGAAACGGTTGAATGAGTCGGTAAAGACCTCTTCCACGTCGCCTTGGGTGAAGCAGGTTTCGTACTCGTAGGCCAGCCGGCGGATCGCTGCTTTCACCTGGTTGCGCGCGGCCAGATTGAGCCCGGATAGCCGGTCGGCTGGGTGGGTGGAGTCGGTCATGGGACTTATCTCCTTGCCGGAAGAGGGCCGTGCGGGTCAGGCGGGACGGTGCTGATCGACGGTCGCTGCGGCCGGCGCCGGGCCCGCGACGGCTCCCGCGAGCCGTTCAATGCGGGTTGCGAGGTCGGCGAAGGTGTACTCGAAGGCGTCGTCGGTGTCGGTCGGGACCGGGTCGGGCACCGACCAGTGCAGCCGGCGTTCCGTGGGGCGTCGCAGGTGTTCGTGGGCGTTGTCGCAGACGGTCACCACGAGGTCGTCGGGTTGCAGGACGTCGTCGAGGTGCGCTGTGCGCGGGGCGGTGAGGGCCAGGCCGTGGCGATGGGCGACGTCGATCGTGCGGGGGTGGACGGCCGGGGCCGGGTCGGTGCCGGCTGAGGCCGCGGGGACGCTGCTTCGGGCCGTCCATTGCGTGGCGGCCAGCTGCGAGCGTGCGGTGTTGTGGGTGCAGACGAAGACCACGCGCGGCGCCGGGAGGACCGCGGGCGGAAGGAGGGTGGCCAGGGCCTCGGGTACGAGGTGCAGGTAGCTGCGGCGACGGTCGGCCTGCGAGCGGGTCCGCCGGATCAGCCCGGTGCCCTCCAGCGTGGCGAGGTGGTGGGCGAGCAGGTTCGACGGGATTCCGAGCGCGGTGCCCAGCTCGCTCGGGGACGCTTCGCCGAGGGCCAGGGCGTCGACGACGGCCAGTCGCGCGGGCTCGGCGAGCGCCGCATGCAACGCGGCCCTTCGCTCAACTGTCATTGACTCAACGTCCATTGAGGTGATTGTCGGTGTGGGGGTGGCTGCGGTCAAGATGGGCCCGCACGCCACACCCCGGCCACGCCGCCGCAGAGACAACTCGGGTCAGCGGCGGGCTGCGCTCCTGCCGGGCACGGACCCGCCAGCATGAGCACCGTTCCCGAATCGAGCGCGGCCCGCGCCTTGCGGCCGGTGCACCGTCCCAGCACGAGCGACGGTCACGTACCGGATATCCCCGATGGACGAGATCGGACGGACTGGTCGGGCTCACCGGCCGCAGCCGCGCCATTCACGCTCGCGGCGGGATGAGCGACGACGACCTCCGCCGCCGCGGCCCGGCCCAGCTGCGGGTAGAACAGGCGGATCAGCCCGGTCCCGACCAGGCCGCCGACGAGCTGCGCGGCGATGAACCCCGGAGCGGACGCCGGAGCAATACCGGCGAAGCTGTCGGAGAACATCCGGCCAGTCGTGATCGCCGGGTTGGCGAAGGACGTGGACGAGGTGAACCAGTAGGCGGCGCCGATGTAGGCGCCGACCGCGGCCGGAGCCTTGTCCGCCCGGCCCGAGCGGGCCAGGGCGAAGATGACCAGCAGCAGGCCGGCCGTGGCGACGACCTCGGACAGCAGATGCGGCCAGGTGGCCCGGTGGTGGGTGGAGATCGACACCGCCGACCGGTCGAACATCAAGTTCGCCAGGACGGCGCCGGCGATGCAGCCGGCGACCTGGGCGGGCAGGTAGGCGGCCACGTCCCGCCACGACAGTCCGCCGAAGACGGCGTCGACCGCGGACACGACCGGGTTGAAGTGCGCCCCGGACACCGGCCCGACCATCAAGATGATCGCGAACAGGCCGGCGGCGGTGGCCACCGCGTTCTCCGCTAGTTCCAGGCCGGTCTGGTTCGGGCTGAGCTGCTGGGCGGCGATGCCGGAGCCGATGACGAGGGCGGCCAGCAGCATGCTGCCGACCGCCTCCGCCGCCAACCGCCGGGCGAGATGTGGCTGTGGCTGTTCTCCCGTCATCGCGCGGTCAGGAAGTAGAAGTCCACCGCGGCGTCCACGTCCGAGACGTTCAACGCCAACTGCACCCTCGCCATCCCAACCCTCCAGACATCGACCGACATCTATAGCAACTGCTGGCGCCGAGGATGCGCCCAGGCATAGGCCGCTGTCAATAGCTGAGGCATGCTGGAGGCCATGACCACCGCAACCCGCCTCGCCGCATCGTCGGCCGCCCTACCGCCCCCGGCCGTGACCACGCGCGCCCCGGACGCGGCGGCCGGGCCTGGAGCGTGGGTGTGTTGCAGCCCGTTGACCCGTCAACCGCTGTCCGCCGAGGCCGCCGCCCGCCTCGCCGGTGTGCTCAAGGCGATCGCGGACCCAACCCGGCTGCGGCTGGTGTCGCTGATCTACGCCCACGAGGGCGGGGAGGCGTGCGTGTGCGAGCTGACCGAGCCGCTCGGGCTGACCCAGCCCACGATCAGCCACCACCTGAAAGTCCTCGTCGACGTCGGCCTGCTCACCCGCGACAAGCGCGGGGTCTGGGCCTACTACAAGGCCGCACCCGACGCCCTCGCCGCACTCAGCACGATGATCAGCCCCTGCTGCTGACGGCGCCCCGGCGCCTACGATCCATGGCCCGGTACGCCGGGACCGAGCCCCGCTC
>NZ_CDWTMG010000230.1:0-7882 GCF_977945845.1 Frankia sp. CcMO1 | reverse complement strand
GGCGGGGGCACCGGGCGGGGCCCGGCCGCCACCGCCCGGGGCCACGCGGCGCTCGCGAAGACCCAGGTCCTCATCGAGGCGCTCCCGTGGCTGTCGCGGTTCCAGGGCGCGACCATCGTCGTCAAATACGGCGGCAACGCGATGACGGAGCCGGCGCTGCGCGAGGCCTTCGCCGCTGACGTCGTGTTCCTGCGCCACTCGGGGCTGCGGGTGGTCGTCGTGCACGGCGGCGGTCCGCAGATCACCGCGCATCTGGAACGCCTCGGTGTCCCCTCGACGTTCGTCGGCGGCCTGCGGGTCACCACCCCGGAGACCATGGACGTCGTGCGGATGGTCCTGCTCGGCCAGGTCAATCGGGACGTCGTGGGGCTCGTCAACGACCATGGCCCGTTCGCCGTCGGGCTGTCCGGTGAGGACGCCAACCTCTTCACCGCGCGGCGCCGCCCGGCGATCGTCGACGGCCGGGAGGCCGACGTCGGCCTGGTCGGCGACATCGTCGAGGTCCGACCGGAGACGATCAACGCCCTGCTCGGCTCCGGGAAGGTGCCGGTGGTCGCGTCGGTTGCCCGCGGCGTCGACGGCGGGGTCTACAACGTCAACGCCGACATCGCCGCCGCCGAACTCGCCGTCGCGCTCGGGGCCACGAAGCTTGTCGTCCTGACCGACGTCGAGGGCCTCTACGCGGACTGGCCGGCGAGCGACGAGGTGATCAGTGAGCTGAGCATCACCGAGCTCGAACGGCTCCTCCCCTCGCTCACCGCCGGCATGATCCCCAAGATGGAGGCCTGCCGGCGGGCGGTGCGTGGCGGTGTTCCACAGGCGCACGTGCTCGACGGACGGGTGCCGCACGCGGTGCTCCTGGAGATCTTCACCGACGACGGCATCGGCACTTTGATCATGGCCGAGCCAGGCACCTCGCCTGAGCCAGGTACGCCCCCTGCGCCCGCCGCGCGCCCGGCCGGGATCGTTCCGGCCGGCGAACCGACCGGAGGAACGCCGTGAACGCCGAGATCGCCGTGAACGCCGATCTGATCGCCCGCCGGGACGCCGTCGTGATGGCGACCTACGGCCGACCCGCGATCTCCCTGGCTCGGGGGGCCGGCAGCCGGGTGTGGGACCATGACGGCCGCGAATATCTCGACCTGGTCGGCGGGATAGCCGTCAGCGTGCTCGGTCACTGCCACCCGGCGGTCCGGGACGCCGTCGTCGGCCAGCTCGGCGCTCTCGGCCACGTGTCGAACCTCTACGCCAATGAGCCTCAGGTGCTGCTGGCCGAACGGCTCGTCGAGCTGCTGCGGGTCGGCGCGCCGAGCCCCGGGCTTCCGCCCGAGGGGGCGAAAGTCTTCTTCTGCAACTCGGGGGCGGAGGCCAACGAGGCAGCAATCAAGATCGCCCGCCGGGCCGGCCGTTCGGAGATCCTCGCCACCGAGGGCTCGTTCCACGGCCGGACCCTGGGCGCGCTGTCCATCACCGGTCAGCCGGCCAAGCGGGCACCGTTCGAGCCGCTGCTGCCCGGCGTCCGGTTCGTGCCGTATGGAGACGGCGCGGCCCTGCGCGCCGCCGTCAGCGAGGCGACCGCGGCGGTGTTCCTGGAACCAACCCTCGGCGAAGGCGGTGTCGTGCCGCCGCCGGCCGGCTACCTCGCCGCCGCGCGGGCTGTCTGCGACTCCGCTGGCGCGCTGCTGGTCCTGGACGAGGTGCAGAGCGGCATCGGCCGGACCGGCTTGTGGTTCGCCCACCAGGCCGAGGGCGTGCTGCCCGACGTGATCACCCTGGCCAAGGGACTCGGCGGTGGCCTGCCCGTCGGCGCCTGCGTCGGCATCGGCGCGGCGGGGACGCTGTTGCGCCCGGGGGATCACGGCAGCACCTTCGGTGGCGGCCCGATCGTCTGCGCGGCGGCGCTCGCGGTGCTCGACACGATCGCCGCCGAGGGCCTGCTTGAACACGCGTCGCGGCTCGGGGAGCGGCTGGCCGCGGCGATCCAGGCGGCGGGCGTGCCCGGCGTGGCCGGGGTCCGGGGACGGGGGCTGTGGCGGGCGATCGAGCTCGACGGCCCATTCGCGCCGGCGGTGGAGAAGGCCGCCCGCGAAGCCGGTTACCTGGTGAACGCCGTCGCCCCCGACGCCATCCGGCTCGCCCCGCCGCTGATCCTCACCGCCGCCGAGGCGGACGCCTTCGTCGCGGCCCTGCCCGGTATCGTCGGCGACGCGCTCGCCGCCCGGGTTCGGTCGGCGCAGTCCGCGTCAGCCCCGGGCTCTAGGGTCAGCGCATGACGGTCCGACACTTCCTTCTCGACACCGACCTGACCCCCGCGGAGCAGACCGCCCTGCTCGACCTCGCCGACGGGCTCAAGGCACGCCGCCGCGTTACCCGGCTGACGGAGCGTCCGCTCGCCGGGCGCTCGGTGGCGCTGCTGTTCGAGAAGCCGTCGACGCGCACCCGACTGTCGTTCGACGTGGGCGTCGCCGAGCTCGGCGGCCACCCGGTGGTGATCGACGCGGTGAGCACGCAGCTCGGCCGGGGCGAGACCATCGAGGACACCGCCGCGGTGCTGAGCCGGTACGTCGACGCGATCGTCGTGCGTACCTTCGCGCAGAAGCGGTTGGAGCGGCTGGCGGCGGCGGCCACCGTTCCGGTGATCAATGCGCTGTCCGACCACGCCCATCCCTGCCAGGCCTTGGCCGACCTGCAGACGATCCGGGAGCGGCGGGGCCGCCTGGCCGGGCTGACCCTGACCTACCTGGGCGACGGCAACAACGTCGCGCACTCGCTGCTGCTCGCCGGCGCGTTGGCAGGCATGCGGGTGCACGTGGCCTCGCCGCCCGGCTATGAGCCGTTCGAGCAGGTGCTGCGGCACGCCAATGAGATCGGCATGGTGACCGGGGGGGAGGCGCTGGTGATGCACGACGCGCTGGAGGCCGCCGCCGGGGCGGACGTGCTTTACACCGACGTGTGGGCGTCGATGGGTCAGGAGGGTGAGTCGGACAGCCGCGCGTTGGTGTTCCAGCCGTACCGGCTCGACGAGAAGGCCGTCGAGGCCGCTTCGCCCGACGTGATCGTCATGCACTGCCTGCCCGCACATCGGGAGCTCGAGATCACCGCGTCGGTGATCGACGGACCCCGTTCGGTCGTGTTCGACCAGGCCGAGAACCGGCTGCACGCTCAGAAGGCCCTGCTGTCGAGCCTGCTGTCCGAGGGCGTCGGTCCGACCGGCGCCGCCGGGAGCGCGTCCGGGGTGGGGGGCGCATCGCCGGTGGGGGGCACCGGGCGATGACCTCGGAAGCAGGCGCAGGGGCCCGGCGTGCCGCGCCGTTGACCAAGCACGCCCGTCAGGCTCGGCTGGCGGCGTTGATCGGTCAGCGCGGTGTGCGTTCACAGACCGAGCTCGCGCGTCTGCTGGCTGCCGAGGGCGTCCAGGTTACCCAGGCAACCCTGTCCCGTGATCTGGAGGACATCGGGGCGACCAAGGTGCGCGGTCCGGACGGCGGCCTGGTCTACGCGGTCGAGGCGAACCTCGCGCCGGCGGAGATCGTCCGGCTGTCGCTCGCCCGGCTCTGCGAGGAACTGCTGGTCTCCGCGGAGGCCAACGGCGACCTGGTCGTGCTGCGCACGCCGTCGGGCGCCGCGCAGCTGTTCGCCTCGGTGCTCGACCGGGAGGCGCTCCCGGGGGTCATGGGCACGATCGCGGGGGACGACACGGTGCTCGTCGTCTGCCGGTCGGCTCCCGCCGCCGAGGCCCCGGTCCGTCCGGAGAGTTCTGTCGGCCCGGGAGATCCCGTCGGTTCGGGAGAGCCAGCTGGTCAGGGAGGGCATGCCGGCCCGAGGGGGCCGGCACTCGCCGCCCATCTCCTGTGGCTCGCCGACGGCCGGGCGCGTGGAGCGTCGACGGGACCGTCCGCCGTGCCGGACCAGGATGCGTAGCGGTGCACCGGCGACGCCGTGAACCGGCCTTCCCAGCACCCTCAATAAACACAATGGAGTCGAAATGAAATAACTTGCGCGTTTCGAACCCTCCACAGGCCTGTGACCTGCGATGATGCTCTCGATCACGTATTTGTTACTTCATTACGTCCCCTTATCAGCTTTTTTAACCAGTTTGGCATGATTTCCAATAATTCAACATTATTTGATATAAATCAACATAAGGAGATAAGCACTGTGACCGAACGCGTCGTGCTTGCCTACTCGGGCGGCCTCGACACGTCCGTGGCCATCGGTTGGATCGGCGCCGAGACCGGCGCCGACGTCGTCGCGCTGGCGGTCGACGTCGGCCAGGGCGGCGAGGACCTCGAGGCCATCCGGCAGCGCGCCCTCACCTGTGGCGCCGTCGAGTCGATCGTCGTCGACGCCCGCGAGGAGTTCGCCGAGTCCTTCGTCGCTCCGGCGATCAAGAGCAATGCGCTCTACATGGACCGGTATCCGTTGATCTCGTCGCTGTCGCGACCTGTCATCGTCAGGCATCTGGTCGCCGCGGCCCGCGAGCACGGGGCGGACGCCATCGCGCACGGCTGCACCGGCAAGGGCAACGACCAGGTGCGCTTCGAGGTCGGGGTGGCGGCGCTCGCCCCCGGGCTGAGCGTGCTCGCCCCGGTGCGCGATTCGGGGATGACCCGGGACAAGGCGATCGCCTTCGCGGAGGAACGCGGCCTGCCGATCGACGTGTCGAAGAAATCGCCGTATTCCATCGACCAGAACCTGTGGGGCCGCACCGCCGAGTGCGGCGTCCTCGAGGACCCGTGGGCCCAGCCGCCGGAGGACGTCTTCGTCTACTCCGCGGACCCCACCGTCGCGCGGACCCCCGACGAGGTGACCATCTCGTTCACTGACGGTGTCCCGGTGGGGCTGGATGGGCGCTCCCTCCCGCTCGCCGATCTCGTCGCCGAGCTCAACGTCCGGGCGGGCGCCCACGGCGTGGGCCGGATCGACCTGATCGAGGACCGGCTCGTCGGCATCAAGAGCCGGGAGATCTACGAGTGCCCGGCGGCGATCACGCTGCTGACGGCCCACCGGGACCTCGAGGACCTCACGCTCGAGCGGGATGTCGCCCGGTTCAAACGGGGCATCGACCAGCGGTGGGGTGAGATCGTCTACGACGGTCTGTGGTACTCGCCGCTGAAGAGCGCGTTGGACGCCTTCGTTGACTCCGCCAGCGCCGGAGTGTCCGGGGAGGTGCGGATCCGGCTGGTGGGTGGCGTCGCCCAGGTCGTCGGCCGGCGCAGCCCGGCCAGTCTGTACGACCACGCACTGGCCACCTACGACGCCGGCGACCAGTTCGACCAGCGCGACGCCCGCGGGTTCATCGAGCTCTGGGGCTTGCCGACGAAGGTCTGGGCGGCGCGCGAGCAGCGGCTGAACCCGTGACCGCGACGCACCCGTCCGGCGGGAACGACACGACGCACGGGGCGCCCGGGGACGGGGCGCCGATGCGGCTGTGGGGCGGGCGCTTCGCCGGCGGCCCGGCGGAGGCGCTCGCCCGGCTGTCGATAAGCGTCCAGTTCGACTGGCGGCTGGCGCCCTACGACCTGCTCGCGTCGAAGTCGCACGCCCGGCTCCTGCACCGGGCCGGGTTGCTCGACGTCGACGAGCTCGCGGCGATGCTCGCCGCCCTGGACGAGCTCTCCGACGCGGTCACCCAGGGCCGGTTCCGCCCGACCGTCGAGGACGAGGATGTCCACACCGCCCTCGAACGCGGTCTGCTCGAACGGCTCGGAACGCTGGGCGGAAAGCTGCGGGCCGGCCGGAGCCGCAACGATCAGGTCGCCACCGACCTGCGGCTCTACCTGCGGGACTCGGCCCGCGAGGTGGCCGCGCGGCTGACCGAGTTGTCCCATGCGCTGGTCGTGCTTGCCGAGCAGCACGTCGATACCCCGGCCCCCGGGATGACCCACCTGCAGCACGCCCAGCCGATCTCCTTCGGTCATCAGCTGCTGGCACACGTGCAGGCGTTCGTCCGGGACATCGACCGGTTGCGCGATTGGGACGCCCGGGCGTCGGTGAGCGCCTTGGGAGCCGGGGCACTGGCCGGTTCCTCGCTGCCGCTCGACCCGCAGGGGGCGGCCGCGGAGCTGGGGTTCGACCGGGCGTTCGCCAACTCCCTCGACGCGGTCTCCGACCGGGACTTCGCCGCCGAGTTCCTGTTCGTGGCGGCCCTGATCGGAGTGCACCTGTCGCGGCTCGGCGAGGAGATCGTGCTCTGGACGACGAGGGAGTTCGGCTGGGTCGAACTGGACGACGCCTTCGCGACCGGTAGCTCGATCATGCCGCAGAAGAAGAACCCGGACGTCGCGGAGCTGGCCCGGGGGAAGTCCGGCCGGCTCATCGGGGATCTGACCGGCTTCCTGGCCACTCTCAAGGGACTGCCGCTCGCCTACGACCGCGATCTGCAGGAGGACAAGGAGCCGGTCTTCGACGCGGTCGACACCCTGCTGCTGGTGCTGCCCGCGCTGACCGGCACGGTTGCGACCATGCGGGTCCGTCGCGAGCGGCTCGTCGCCGCGGCGCCCGACGGCTTCGCGCTGGCCACGGATGTCGCCGAGTACCTGGTGCGCCGAGGGGTGCCGTTCCGTCAGGCGCACGAGGCGGTCGGCCAGTTCGTGTCGTGGTGCGTGGCCCACGACGTCGATCTCGACGAGGTGCCGGACGACGATCTCGGCGTGATCAACCCGCTGCTCACCCCGGACGTGCGCGAGGTGCTGTCGGTGCGGGGATCGCTGGAGGCCCGCTCGGCCCCCGGCGGGACCGCTCCCGACCGGGTCCGCGAGCAGATCGCCGCGTTGCGTCCGGTGCTGGACCGGGACCAGGTCTGGGCGGTGGGTTGACGGCGCTACCCGAATCCTCGCCCGGCATGGCACCGACGGACGGTGCCGCGCCGGACGGGGTGGACTTCTACGACCGGCCCGTTCTGGTCGTCGCACCGGCCCTTCTTGGTGCGACGGTCCGGCACGGGCCGGTCGCCGTTCGGATCACCGAGGTTGAGGCGTACGGGGGGCTGGACGATCCCGCCTCGCACGCCTACCGCGGCCCGACGCCGCGCGCGGCCGTCATGTTCGGACCGCCGGGACGGGCCTACGTCTACCTCAGTTACGGCGTCCACTGGTGTCTGAACGTGGTGTGCGGACCGGTCGGTTCGGCGTCGGCCGTGCTCCTGCGCTCCGGAGAGGTCGTGGCGGGTCGCGACCTCGTAGCGGGCCGTTTCCCACACCTGGTCGAGGCGGACCTGGCGCGTGGCCCCGGCCGGTTGGGACGGGCGCTCGCCGTGACCGGCGCACTGAGTGGAACCCCGGTCACCGGCGCGGGGCCGATCACGGTGGCACTGGCCGGGGGCCGGAGGATCCGTCCTCCCGGCCCGCCCGGTATCTCCGGCGGCCGGGTCTGCCTCGGCCCCCGGGTGGGGATCCGGGTGGCGGCCGAATGGCCCTGGCGATTCTGGCTCGCTGGCGAGGCGACGGTCAGCGGCCCGCGGTCGCCGCGTCGACCCAGGTGAGTCGACCCAGGTGAGTCGACCCGATGATGCTCTGTACGAGTGTTCCGGGCCCAGTATTCCGGGCCCAGTGTTCCGGGGGTCCAGAGCTCTGGCCCAGACCGCCAAGCCTCCCATATCAAAAGATCACAACGAACCAGTCTTGGGAAGGTGTGACGTACATCACATATCTTGGCGAGGGATTGATTTGACGTCTCCCGTCATCCACCCGTAATGTTCTCTCTGTCAGCGACACACCGGATCCGCCGAACACCACGGATGCGGTCGGTGACGCCCCCTTGAGGGGCGTTATGTGGCAGATGTACGGCAGTCCCCGCCTGGGGAGTAACTGACGAGCATCCTCCAGAATTTCGCAAGAAGCCAGCAAGCCGCATGAGGGCGACGTCTTGCGACGTCTACTCA
>NZ_CDWTMG010000229.1:0-7890 GCF_977945845.1 Frankia sp. CcMO1 | reverse complement strand
CTCTCGTACCGCGCCTTGCCGGCCGACGCGGCGCGGTTGTTCCGACTGCTCGGCGTCGTTCCCGGCCCGGACATCACGGCCGAGGCCGCCGGCGCGCTGGCCGGCGTCCGGTCCGCCGCGGCCGGCGCCCTGCTCGACGGGCTGGCCAGGGCGCACCTGGCGCACGAGCACGTGGCGGGACGGTTCGCCGTCCACGACCTGCTGCGCCTCTACGCCGCGGAACGAGCGCGACGCGACGACGGCGCCGCGCCGCTCCAGGACGCCTTGACCCGCCTGCTCGAGCACTACCTCCGCAGGGTGTCGGCGGCCGCCGACCGGCTCTACGCGCACCTGGCCCGGCTGCCGTTGCCCGAGGGGTTGGGAGAACGGGCCGGCGACCCATCGGAGTTCGACGACGCCGCGGGCGCGTTGCGGTACCTCGACGCCGAGCGTGAGGGCCTGGTCAACGCCGTCCGGCTCGCCGCCGAACACGGACCGCCCGCACTCGCATGGCGGCTGGCCGACGCCCTGCGGGGGTACTTCGAGCTGCGGCTGGAGGCCGTCGGCTGGGGCGTCGTCGGGGAGACGGCACTGGCCGCGGCACGCGCGCACGGCGGCCCCGCCGACGTCGCCGCGGCGCACCTGAATCTCGGGAGCCTGCACGGGCGGCAGAGCCGGTACCGGACGGCGGCGGCCCACTACGAACAGGCGCTCGCGCTGAGCCGGCAGGCCGGCTGGGCCGAGGGCGAGTCGAGCAGCCTCGGCAGCCTCGGCAACATGCGCTGGGAACTCGGCGACCTGGAGTCCGCGGCCGACCACCACACCCGGGCGCTGGAGATCGACCGGCGGATCGGCTGGGAGACGGGACAGGCCACCAAGCTCGGCAACCTCGGCCTCGTGTACACCCAGCTCGGCCGCCTGGACGACGCGGTAGGGCACCTGCGCCAGTCTCTCGACTTGATGGACCGGACCGGAAGGGACACCGCCGAGCCGGCCACCTGGGCGAACGTCGTGGGAAACCTCGGCGAGGCCTACCTCGCGCTGGGCCGCCCGGACGAGGCCCGGGACCTGCTCGAGCGGGCACTCGCCGTGCAGCGCCAGGTCGGCAACCGGGGCGGCGAGGCCGTGAACCTGTGCGCACTGGCCGCCGTCTCGCGTGATGTCGGCGACTACCCGGCCGCGGGCGGGCTGGCCGAGGCGGCCGCCCGCCTGGCGCGCGACGTCGGCGACCACCGGGTCCAGGCCGAGGCCCTGAACGTGGTCGCCGCCGTTCACCGGTACCAGCAGCGGCACCGCCAGGCCGCCGGGGAGCACCTGCACGCCTTGCGCCTGGCGCGGGACTCCGGCAGTCCGTACGTGGCGGCCGAGGCCAGGATCGGGCTCGCGCTCGGGCACCTGCACCTGGGCCATCCGGAGCGGGCGCGCCGGGTGGTGACACGGGCCGCGGCGGTCGCGGCCGAGGCGGGGTTCGGAGTGCTGGTCGGCGAGGCGGCGAGCGTGCTCACCTCGGTAGAGCTCGCAGCCGGGCGGGTCGAGGCTGCGCTCGCCCAGGCGGAGCGGGCCGTGTCGGCGGCCGAGCCGACGCGGCACCGGCTCGGACTGGGGCGCGCCCTCCTGGCCGTGGCGGCGGCGCGGCGCGCGACGGGTGCGCTTGGCGGCGCCCAGGGCGGCACGGAGGATCCGCGGTTGCCCGCGATCGACGTCTTCGCGCAGGCGGGGACACCGTGGCCGGATCAGGCGAGGGCGCTGGGCCTGGGCGAGCTGTGCGAGGGGACGGCGTCGCGCCGGGCCAGATCCTGACCTCTGGCTCGGGCGCCCCCCTGCGGCGAGCTGCCCGACCACGGGGTGCTTGTCGGTGCGGACGCGATCCAACCCGAACATCATCATGGACCGGACACATCGCAACAATGCCGGAGTCCTGCCCACTGTGCGGGGCGGAGGATACGAATCTCATGACTTGCGAAGTTCCGTTCAACCTGTGATGAACGGTGTGCTGGGATTGAAGAGGTGCCAATTACCCTCGGTCGTTCGGCTGATATCCCGCTGGTGTTGGTATCGGAGTGCGCGCCTCACACCTCTTGGACTCTGAACCGACGGTCGAACGCGCAGAAGGAGTCCAAATGGCGCTCACAGGTGCGCCTCAGTAGGCCTGCTGTGGCGGGAATGTCCGTTGTGACGCCTGTTATGTATCCAGCGATGTAGCGGTCGGGGACAGGTCCAGGACGGGTCCGGTCGGCGGGGTATTGAACGGGACTTCATGGGTCGCGGCCAGATCAGGGGGAGATAATGCGGGGGTATCGTCGACAGTCACGGATGTCGATGTCGTATGCGTCCACGAGAGATCCGTTGTGCCCGGAGCGGGCTCCGGGATCGAGACCGTCGCCGCCGAATTGGCGCGTGGTCGACCGGTGGCGGACCTGCCGGACACGATGCGCCGCCGAGCGCTCCCGCCTGCCGGGGGATAGTTCCGGAGGTATCCGCTCCTCACGGCTCGCACCGCGGTTGACGAAGCTGGGTTCGGGCGAGGGCGGGGGCGAAGGCGTAGCCGCAGTTGCCAAGCCGAAGAATGACAGATTCACGACATCTTGCCCCTGTGGATCGTCCGGCGTTGGCGGCGTGTTGGCGGCGGCCGTCGGCAATATTGTTCGCTTGCCGACGAAACGGATCGGAATTACTCTTTGTCGGTAGTTCATGAGGGTGGCGCGGTGTGGGGGAGGGGTCTGCGGACCCAGGGGCGTGCCATGGGCGGAGAGCCGGGCGATCGCAACCAGCAGGAGTGGTCGATGTGACCGCCCCTGGTCTCCACCGACTTCGCGGTGCTCCGCAGACGAACGCCCGTGCGTCCACCGGATCGCTATGGGCGCATGGCCATGGGGAGGCGTGCGAATGGTTGTCCGGCATGAGGTGGAACGGTTACCGGTGGTCCAACTCGCCATCAACGAGATCGCGGGCGTGGACTCCCCCCGCACCTGCGGTGAGAGCCAGGAGCACGTCGAACTGCTCGCGGCCGCCGAGGCCGAGCTGCCGCCGATCATCGTTCACCGGCAGACGATGCGCGTCGTCGACGGTTCCCATCGCCTCCGGGCGGCGCGCCTGCGTGGGGAGCGGACCGTGGCGGCGCGACTGTTCGACGGCACCGAGGCCGAAGCCTTCGTCCTCGCGGTGACCGCCAACACCGAACACGGACTCCCGCTCTCCCTGGCCGATCGCAAGGCGGCCGTAGAGCGGATGATCCACTCCCATCCGCAGTGGTCGGCCCGGATGCTCGCCTCCACCGTCGGGTTGTCCACCAGGACCGTCTCCGAGATCCGCCGGCGGGTGATGGGCGAACCTCTGCAAGGGGAGACCCGGATCGGCCGTGACGGTCGTCGGCGTCCGGTGAACGCCGCGGAGGGGCGGCAGATCGCGTTGCGGCTGATCGCCGAGCAGCCAGAGCTCTCGTTGCGGGCGATCGCCCGCCAGGCCGGGATCTCCCCGGAGACCGTGCGGTCCCTGAGGAACCGCTCCCCGCAGGAGGGGACGGCGACCGCGGATCCACCGGGACTGGTCGCACGGCCGTCCGGGGGCGGGTTCGGGGGCGAGGCCGCCCGCCGCCGGGCGGCTGGCCGGCCCGCCACCCGCCCGGTCACCGCCCTACCGCCGGCGGCGCCCGCGCCGTCCCACCGCCAGGACCGGGCCGTGCTGCTGCAGCGTCTCGGTGCCGACCCGGCCATGCGCTTCAGTGAGAGCGGGCGGGAGCTCTTGCGGCTGATGGGTCTGCACACCATCAGTCCGGCCGCCCTGGGGCGCCTTCTTCAAGAAATACCGCCACATTGCCGGGACGCCGTGAAGCGGTTGGCCCAGGACGCCGCCACCACCTGGACCTGGTTCGCGTTGAACGTGGCGGAAATGCAGGTCGAACACCTGGGAGAGACACCCGAGTCCCGTTGATCCGGTCCATCCCACGAGTGGCGTCCAACTGGTGGTATTACCCGGTTGGGCAAGTGTGAAGCGTCCCTGGTTCGGCGGACGCAGGTGATAGTCGCCCCGATTCTTCGGGAACTTCACGATGGGCGCTTCACGCCGCAGTTTCCCCGCTGAATACAAGGTGGTGGTGGTTAGGTTCGTCATCGAATAGCAGCGACCGATCGTTGCGGTCGCCGGATTATCCCCGGCCACGGGATGGCGTTGGGTCGATGGGATGGTCCAGGCGCGTGAGGCCCGTGCGGCGGATGCGCCGTTGAGTGGGTCCGAAAGGACGCCGAGCGCGCTGAACTGCTGATCGCCGTCATTGAAGCAACCTGCACGCCCGGCCCGGAGTTTGGCGCCTGATGAAGGCTACCGGCCTGCTCGGACGTCACCCCGAGGCGCCACCGTTCCCGGAGAGCATCCGGTGCCGGCGCCGGACCTGATCGGCCGGCGCACCGAGTTGGTAACCGCTGCCCTGGACATGGCCCTGGACATGGCCCTGGCCCGGCGTCGGCCTCCCGTTGGCCGTGATTCTCCGCAGCGATCGAGGCTGCCAGCGCACATCGAAAGAGTTTGTCCAGCGCCGGCAGCGAATCCACGTTCGGCACCTGCAAGAAAGAACTCATGTACACCGGGCTCTGGCCGGACATGCCGCCACCGCTGCCCGGTTCGCCAACTATTTCAACACCATCCGTCGCCACTCCTGCCCTGGATATTTGACACCGAGAGAATGTGAACTAGTCTTCGGAAGACTCACCCCAGCTGGCGTCAAGGAAAATCGGGCACACTCCAGTGTGGGTGGCATTCGCACTCGTCGCGGGACCATTCGAAGTCTGTCTGACCGGAGTTGTCATGAAGATTCACTCGATCGACCACCTCGAGTACTACGTCGAGGATCTCGACGTAGCCGCGGGCGAGTTCTGCGATGGGTACGGCTTCGCGGTCGCCGGGTCGGGCGTTCCCTTCGTGCCGTCGGCGGGAGCCCGCAGCGTCCTACTCCGGCAACGGGGGATCGCCCTGCTGCTGACCGCTCCGGGAGATCCCGGCACGCCGGTAGCCAACTACGTGCTGCGGCACGGCGACGGCGTGGCCACGATCGCCCTGCTGGTCGACGACGCCGCGGCCGGTTTCGCCGAAACCGTTGCCAGAGGGGCGATCCCGGTATCCGCGCCAGCCACGCTCGGTGCCGCGGGGGAGGAGGTGACGGTGGCCTCGGTGCTGGCCTTCGGCGACGTCGTGCATCGGCTCGTCTCCCGTGCCCCCGGCGCCCGCCGGTTCGCCCCAGGCCTGGTCACCGAGCCGCGGGCGGGCGCGGAGTACGCCGGCCCGCTGGAGGCCGTGGACCACCTCGCGGTGTGCCTGCCGGCCGGTGGGCTGGCGCCCCTCGTCCGCCGCTACGACGACGTCTTCGAATTCGACGGAGTATTCGAGGAAAGGGTTCTGATCGGCTCCCAGGCGATGGATTCCAAGGTGATCAGGAGTCCGGACGGTTCGGTCACCCTCACGCTGATCGAACCGGATCTGGAACGGGACCCCGGCCAGATCGACCAATTCCTCACCGACCACGACGGCGCCGGCGTGCAGCATGTCGCGTACCGCACCGGTGACATCGTCGCCACGGTGCGCGGCTGCCGTGCGGCGGGGGTTCGATTCCTGGCCACTCCCGGCAGCTACTACGACGCTCTGCCCGGACGGTTGGGAGACCTGGACCTGCCGGTCCAGGAACTGCGCGATCTCGGCGTCCTGGCCGACAGCGACCCCACCGGGGTGATGTTCCAGATCTTCGCCCGGTCCACCCACCCGCGCGGGACCTACTTCAACGAACTCATTGACCGACGTGGTGCGCGGACCTTCGGCAGCAACAACGTCAGGGCGCTCTACGAGGCGGTCCGGCAGGACCGGACCGCCGCCGCTGCGGGCGGTCCGCAGGCCACCCGTTGAGACCGTCGGTCGCCCGGGCCCGGGGCATCGACCACCAACTCGTCACGCACGGAGAACGCCGGCGCCCGGGACGACCGCGCGCCGGCCAGGAGGTGGCACGTCGTGGAGGGACACCCTTACCGGCTCGTCGTCATCGGCACCGGACTCATCGGAACCTCGATCGCACTGGCGATGTCCGCGCGCGCAGCGGCGGTGCAGTTGGCGGACCGTGACTCCTCGGCCGTGGCCGCCGCCACCGCGCTGGGCGCCGGCCAGCCGCTCCCGGACGGCCCGGCCGAACGCCCCGCCGACCTCGCGTTGCTCGCCGTCCCCCCGGCGGAGGTGCCGACCGCCCTGCTGGCGGCGCAGCGCCGCCGGCTGGCCCGGTTCTATACCGACGTCGCGGGGGTCAAGGAGGCCCCGATCGCCGGCGCCCGGCAGTTCGGGTGCGACCTCACCACGTTCTGCGGCGGCCACCCGATTGCCGGCAGCCAACGCTCCGGACCTGCGGCGGCACGCGGCGACCTGTTCCACGACCGTCCCTGGGTGGTCTGCCCGACCGCGGAGACCGAACCGGCGGCGGTGGACGCCGTCCAGCAGGTCGTGTGGGCCTGCGGCGGCACCCCTCGGACGATGACCGCCCGAGACCACGACGCCGCCATGGCGCTGGTGTCGCACGCCCCGCACCTGGTGTCCTCCGCGATGGCCGCAGCGTTGTGGGAGGGCGCTGAGACGACCCTCTCGCTGGCCGGACGCGGCGCCCGCGACGTCACCCGGATCGCCGGCGGCAACCCGCAGCTGTGGCTGCAGATCGTCACGGCCAACGCGGGGGCGCTGGCAGGGGTGCTGCAGGGCATCGCCAGCGATCTGGCGACCACCGCCGAGGCCCTGCAGGCGCTGCACCTCGACGTCGGCGAACCCGTCGAGGCGGTCTCCGACCTGCTGGTGCGCGGCGCGGCCGGCTGGGCGCGACTGCCCGGTACCGACAGCGGCCTTCGCGGCGCCGTCGCTTCCGGGCAGCCGCCGGCGCGGGTGCGCGCCCTGCCGCCGGAGGCCCCGCCGGACACCGGGGCCGACCTGGGGTCGTGGCCGGAATCGGCGCTGCGGCTGTCCGAGGTGACCGAGTGAGATCCGAGAGGCAGGTGGGCCGACCCATGACCGAGGTCGAGGATCTGACCGTCACGCCGCCGCTGTCCCTGCGCGAGTATGGGATGCGGGCCCGGCAGTGCCTGCACCCGGCGGTGCTGGACTTTCTGGACGGCGGCGCCGGCTGCGAACGCAGCCTGGTGGCCAACCTGGCGGCGTTCGACCTGGTCCGGCTGCGTCCGGCGGTGCTCACTGGCGCCGGTGAGCCCAGCACCCGGGTCAGCGTCCTGGGCCGCGACTGGGGGATGCCGGTGGCCGTGGCGCCGATGGCCTACCACGGCCTGGCCCACCCCGACGCCGAGCCGGGCACCGTCCGGGCTGCCGGGGCGGATGGGGTCCCGGTGATGGTCAGCACGTTCGCGGGCGTCCTGCTGGAGGATCTGGCCGCTGTCGCGACCGCCCCGCTGTGGCTGCAGCTGTACTGCCTGCGCGACCGGGATTTCACCAGGCACCTCGTGCAGCGTGCGGAGCGGGCCGGCTACGAGGCGCTGGTGCTGACCGTCGACGCACCCCGCCTGGGGCGGCGCCTGCGTGACCTGCGGCGCGGATTCCGGATCCCCGCCGGGGTGGTCCCGGTCAACCTGCCGCCCGAACTCGCCGCCGGCCACCTGTCACCTGCGGCCGGTGCGGCGGCCGGGTTCGACCCGGCCCTGGACTGGGGCGTGGTCGACTGGATCCGTTCGATCAGCGGGCTGCCGCTGCTGCTGAAGGGCATCCTGCGTGGCCAGGACGCCGCCCGGGCGGTGGCGGCCGGGGTGGATGGTGTCGTGGTCTCCAACCACGGCGGCCGGCAGCTGGACGGCGTGCCGGCCACCCTCGACGTGCTCGCCGAGGTGTCGGCGGCGGTCGGCGGCCGGGCCGCGGTCCTGCTGGACGGCGGGGTGCGCCGCGGCGTCG
>NZ_CDWTMG010000228.1:0-7960 GCF_977945845.1 Frankia sp. CcMO1 | reverse complement strand
GATGTTGCATGCGAGAAGGACGCCGGCGTACAGGTACGCGTCGTGGGTCTGTACCGGGGCGGCGGCGAGAGCCTGCACGAAAAGGCCGATGAAGACCGGTATCACGGCGAGCAGGCTGTTGGACAGGACGAAGACACCGACGACCAGGAGAGCCGGCCCCTTGAAGGTCGCGACGAAACGCAGATAGGAACGCAGGGCGGCCTGCCGCTCCACCCGGCGGGAAACGAGGTTGTCCACGGCGGTGCCGACACCGTCCGGGCCGGTGCCGTCCGGGCCGGTGCCGTTTTGACCGGTGCCCCGGGAACCGATGCCAGGCGACCGCACCTCCTGATGCGGAACCCCGCCGGCCGCGCTGTCCACGCCGAGATGATGACAGGCGACTGGCCGGGCCCGCACCTTGTTTTTGACCAGGGGCACGGCCGCGTCCGCACCGAAGCTCACGCGGGCCTGGCCGTCCTGTGCGCTGGCCCGATGTACTGTGCTCTGGCCAGAGATGCGTCGGACGCGGAGAACGTCCGATCCAGTGGTGCGCCGTTACCGAAGTGTAACCGACCGGAGAAATGCTGACGGTGGCCCGGTGCGTGGCCGTCGGATATCCCGAGGGAAAGGGACGTCGAGTGGCTCGCCGCCGTTGCTTCCACCTGCTGAACGCGCTTGCCATCGCCGGACTGGCGGTCGCCTGTTCCGGCAGTGGCGGCACGGAGCCCGGCGCAGGACGCTCCCCGGCGCTCGCGCGGGAGCTGGCGGACGCCGCGGACGCCGCCCCGGATGCCTCTCGCCTCCCGATCCTGTTCGTGCACGGCAGCCTCGGGTCGGGCAGCCTCTTCGAGACACCGGCGCAACGATTCACCGCAAACGGCTATCCCGTCGACCACGTCGAGGCCTTCGACTACGACGCGTCGTCCTCGGCCAACCCCGTCAAGGAGGTCCTCCCGAACCTCGATGCGAAGATCGCCAGTGTCCTCAAGGCGACCGGGGCGAAGAAGCTCGATCTGGTGGCACATCTCGAGGGCGCCGCGTTGAGCGAGCGGTACCTGACCAGCTCGTCCGACCGGGCGAACCGGGTCGCGCACTACGTCACTGTCGGAGGCTCGCTCGCGCAGACCCCCGGCCGGGGTGCCCACCCTGGCGGTCTGGGGCGAGAACGATCCGACCCGGCGCGTCGAGGGGGCCGCCAACGTGCGGTTCGTCGACCAGGACCGCGCCCAACTCCTGACCTCGGCGGCCACCTTCAGGGAGATGTACCGGTTCCTCACCGGAACCACTCCGCACACGACCGGCGTGGTGCCGAAGCAGGGCCCGATCGAGATCTCCGGCCGAGCCCTGCTCTATCCGATGAATGTCGGTGTGCGGGACGCCAGACTGGAGGTTCACCGGGTCGACCCACGGACGGGCCGGCGGGGGGCGAACAGCCTCAAAGGTTATTTCCACCTCTCCGGCGACGGATCCTGGGGTCCGTTCCGGGGTGACGGCGCCTCCACCTACGAGTTCGTAATCGTACGCGGCGGGGAACCCGACCACCACTTCTACTACCAGCCGTTCCGCCGCGACGATCACCTCGTACGCCTGCTGACAAGCCAGCCGGGCAAGGAGATCGGCGGCGGGATGGAGACCGGTCCCGGGCACACCGGCCTGGTCGTCGAACGCTCGCTCGAATGGTGGGGGGACCAGGGGGACGCCGACGACGTCCTCAGCATCGATGGGAAGAACGTGCTGAATGCCGCCAACGCACCCCGGTTCAAAATGGCCCTGGGCGTCTACCTGTTCGACCAGAATTCCGATGGCGTCACCCACCTCATGATGCCGATTCCGGCGTATTTCGGGATCGGCTTCATTACCGGCGTAGATGTGTTCATCCCGGCGGGTGAGCGTTCGGTCGAAGTCGCGATGAAGCCGCGGGGAAAAACGGCCCACCGGGACGTTCTCCAGGTGCCCGCCTGGCCGTCGGACCGGCATCGCGTCACCCTGCACTTCACCGGCGAGGGCTGAACGGATCGCCAGGCCTCGCTGGGACTCTGCCGCACGCCCGCCTGGTCGTCGACCCGTTCCACGTGAGTAACCAGCGCCCTCTCCGACGCGACCGCACAAGGCCAGCCCCCACCGCAACATCCGAATTACATCGAACATTGGGTAAGATTTCAGCTCGAATAATTACCGGGTCGATCTTGACTCTACGTTGATATTGTTGTCCAGCCGGTTTCACAATGTTCACGCCACGATTCTGTCGTATTTTCTCACCGTACGTTAGATTGCCGGCGGCACGGAATACTGCGGCTCGGGCGGAGACGCTCGGGCGAGCGCGGCATCCTCACGTGGAGATGGGAGCAGGAATGGATCGTCGAACTCTCCTTCGGACCGGTCTTGTTAGCGTCGGCGCGGCGGCCTTCAGTGGCTCGCTGTGGCGCGCAGCGGCCGTGGCCTACCCGGCGCGGTACCGGGTAACAGCCCCTACGGGCCGCTGCAGTCAGCCGACGCCAACGGAATCATGTTGCCGTCAGGCTTCACCAGCCGGGTGATCGCCCGATCCACCCAGACCGTGTCGGGCACCAGCTACACCTGGCACAGGGCCCCGGACGGCGGCGCCTGCTTCGCCAACGGCACGGGCTGGATCTATGTGTCCAACGCCGAGGTAGGCAGCGGCGGCGGCGTGAGTGCCGTGAAGTTCAACAGCAACGCCAACATCATTGGCGCCTACAGCATCCTGTCCGGCACCAACCGCAACTGCGCGGGCGGGACCACCCCGTGGAACACCTGGCTGTCGTGTGAGGAGACCAGCACCGGCTACGTGTACGAGACCGACCCGTGGGGGGGTCAACGCGGCTGTCCGGCGGGCCGCGATGGGCCGATTCAACCATGAGGCTGCTGCCGCCGACCCGGACCGGAAGATGATCTACCTGACCGAGGACGCGTCCGACGGGTGTTTCTACCGGTTTGTGCCCACCACCTGGGGCAACCTGTCTTCCGGCACCCTGCAGGTACTCAAGGAGGTCTCCGGCGTGCTGTCTTGGGCAAACGTGCCCGACCCCGACGGCAGCCCCACACCCACCCGCGACCAGGTCTCGGGCGCCAAGCTGTTCAACGGCGGCGAGGGCGCCTGGTACTCGGCCGGCAAGTGCTACTTCACCACCAAGGGCGACAACCGGGTGTGGGCCTACGACGCGGCGGCCAACACCCTGGCGATCGTCTACGACGACAACGTCTCCGGCGCCCCGCTGACCGGTGTCGACAACATCACCGTCGCCGCCGTCGGTGACCTCTACGTCGCCGAGGACGGCGGCAACATGGAGATCTGCATCATCACCCCCGGCGACATCGTTGCCCCCTTCCTGCGCATCACTGGCCAGAGCTCCTCGGAGATCACCGGACCGGCGTTCAACCCGGCTGGTAACCGGCTGTACTTCTCCTCCCAGCGCGGCACCTCGGGTTCCAGCAGCGGCGGCATCACCTACGAGGTGACTGGTCCGTTCCGCACCTCGCTGTGATCGAAATCCTGTAACGGAGGAGCGGCGCGGGCATGCGCCCGACTGCGCGGAAGGCCTCCCCCTCGGGTCGGAACCGGCCGCCACCGTGACCGCCCAGCGGTCGAATCCCCGGGGTGTGGTCGCGACGGTCGGCTCAAGCGCGGCCGGGCCCGTCGGTTCGGCGGGCTCCCCGGACTCGGGCAAAGGCCGAGGGTGGCCCTGCTTGGGCAGGGCAGGGCCACCTGTCCACGGACCCCTCCCGGAGGTCTCGGGCGTCACGCCCGGCTGCGGCTCGCCGTCACGCCGGCCCCGCCCGGCGGAGGTCGCGGCTCGACGCGGGGCGGGACCGGCCTGCCGCCAAGACTGACGCGGGCGACCGGGATCCGGAAACGTCAGTCAGGCATGCCTTTCTCGTATGGGCCGCGCGGATGTCGTCGTCTGCGCCACAGGCAACCGGGCGCTGGAGGGGAAGACTTCACCTATCTACGGCCCGGCTCCTAGGTGGCGTCCGTGACATCACCCCGGCCAGCGGCGACAGCACGCCACCAGCAGCCGTCGCTGTCCGCAAGGAGTCAGACACGACATCCGCCATACACCGCGAAGACCCGGGAAGACCCGGGAAACCGCCGAGCCCGTGCTGTCGGATATCCGACAGTCGAGCATTCAGCCGAACATCTGTGCCCGTTTGGCATGGCGTCGTTATCCTGATGTGTCGACTGACGGAGGACTGATCGCCCGATTTCACTCCGGCCTTCACCGACCGTACCGACATGGAAGGCCGTTTCGATGTCGTACGAATCTGGACCTTACCGGGTATCGCCCAAGCTGCTGGCCCGGGAGAACTTCCGGGCGGCGTGTGCGACGCGAGACTTCCGCGCGGTGTTCCGGCTGATGAAGAAATATGACGGTGCCAGTCAGAATCGCATCGCCTCGCCGGTGGAAGGGCTCAGCCAGAGCAGAGTCAGCCGGATCATGCAGGGCGAGGACCGCATCGCCCGGCTCTCCCTGATCGAACGCATCGCCGACGCGCTGCGTATCCCGGGTAGTTATTTCCACCTGGCCGCACGGCCGTGGGAGGCGGCACGGGACGTGCGCGAGCCGCCCGGGCCGCCGACGGTTCCGGCCGGACCCGGCCCGACGCCGGTGGCCCACGTCGCGACCCCCTCCGTCGACCCGGCCCCGGCCCCCGGGCCCGTCGTCGCCGAGAGCCCGGGCCGGGTCCCCCCGGACCGGGGGGCCTGGTCGTCGAGGAGGACCGGGCCGAACTCCGCTACGACTACGACGACAGCATGTACGTCGCCCACCAGCGAAGACGTCTTCTCAACGCCGGCAGCGAACCGGTCACCCGGTATCTGATGCGGATATCGGTTGACCGGTTCCCGGGAGATCCGGAACGCTCCGCGCGGTTGTACCGATCCGATCCACTGCGCTGGGAGGACCTCCAGCTCAGCGCACACTGCGGCGGCGAGCAGATGGCCTGGCAGGTCAAGACCGACTGGGACGCGCTCAAGGAGGTCTGGCTGCTCTTCGAGAACAGTCGAGGGCGATTTCCGCTCTATCCCGGCGAATCGGCATGGATCAACTACAGCTACCAGGTGAGCAGGGAGAAGTGGGGGCCGTGGTTCCAGCGTGCCGTGCGGGTACCGACGAGTTTCCTCTCGGTGCAGCTGGACTTTCCGGCCGAGCTGGATCCCGTGGTCTGGGGCATGGAGACGTCGATGACCGCCGATGCCTTCCCGTTCCGGACCGCAATCGCCCGCACCGACTCCGGCGACCGGCGGATCTTCACCTGGTCGACCACCGAGCCGCCGCTGCACGCCCGCTACCGACTGGAATGGAACTTCCGGGCCACCGTGCCGGAACGTGATCCGGCCGCGGAGACCGGAACACGTCCCAGCGATCAGATGGCGGCCGTTGGCATCGTGCAGGAGGGTGAGGCGATCCTGCGGCAGTCGGCCCGCCCGTTCGCCCTGCCCGACGAGGCCGAGGACGCGCGTCGGGTCGTCGCCGAGCTGTCCTCCGCCCTCGAACGGGTATCCGCCCTGCACACCTTCGGCAAGGGCATGGGCATCG
The DNA here is from genome assembly GCF_977945845.1 of Frankia sp. CcMO1. Lineage (NCBI taxonomy): Bacteria > Bacillati > Actinomycetota > Actinomycetes > Frankiales > Frankiaceae > Frankia > Frankia sp. CcMO1. The sequence continues at coordinate 2,426 of NZ_CDWTMG010000228.1, read as the reverse complement.
CCGCGCCGCAGGTCGGCATCAACCGCGCCGCGGCGATCGTGCGTACCCCGGGCGGCGACACGCTCACGCTGCTCAACCCCAGCGTCATCGAAACCTCCCGGGAGACCGACGAGCAGTACGAGGGCTGCCTGAGCTTCTTTGACGTTCGTGGCCTCGTCCCCCGGCCGCTGGAGCTGCACGTCGAACACACCGATATCGACGGCAACCGGCACATCACCGTCTATCGGCAGGGGCTGGCGCGGCTTGTCGCCCACGAGATCGACCACCTGCACGGTCAGCTCTACACGGATCGGATGCGGGCCGGAACCACACCGATCCCGGTGGAGCAGTACCGGGGTACCGGCTCGGCCTGGTCCTACAACCGCTGACCGACCCGAACGCACCCGCCTCGCGGGCGGCATGACGGCTGGCGGCTGGCGGCTGGCGGCGACGCAGCGCCGGGACCGGGTGTCCGGCACCGACTGGTAGATCCGACATATGACATGATTCCCTCGTGCCGTATAGTCCGGAAAGCGGGCGATAGGTGCGGGCCCGCCGGAACGCCGGCACAGATTTTTCCAGATCCTGGTTAGAGATTGCCGGCAGCGGGTAGCGGAGGCTTGATCACCACACGGCGGAACAGTTTCTCCACGCACCGCGTATTGTTTACCGTCAACGTGACGACCCAGCTACGGACTAGGGATTTCCAGCCCGCTGGACAACCTCTAGAATCGGGCGCGCACGCGGGCACGAAACACCATTAAAAAGATCGGGACAAGTAAACAGGATGCACTGTGTTCATCCTCACGTACTCTTGTTTTTCCTGGGTCGCTCTCAGCTATGTTCATTGCCGTGCCGTCACCTGATGGCATGCGTCGGGCGGCACGCCGAATCCTGCCCCCGCTCGACGAGAATCAAACCTTCGGCAGGAGCGGGGGAACCAATTCCGGGCGCCACGAAAAGGCGTTCTCGGGGTGAAGCCGCGATGCGCGGCCGGGCATTCCCAGCCCGAACCCGACAGCTCACCTCGCAGGCGTGGGGAAGGGCAACTCAATGTCCAACGCTCGTTCGCTCGCTCGTGGCCTCAACCGCATCAGGCTCGGTTCCCGGGCCTTGATCGCCGCCACCACTCTCACGGCCTCGATCGGCGGTGGCCTCGCGCTGTCCCAGCCGGCCAGCGCGTCGACGAATGCCGACCGCTTCCTCTCCAAGGTGATTCCGTGTGAGTCCGGGGGAAACCCGCGCGTGGTCAACTCCATCGGCGCCGGCGGGCTGTTCCAGTTCCTGCCCAGCACTTGGCGCGGGGTCGGCGGCAAGGGTCTGCCGCAGCACGCCAGCGTCGCCGAGCAGTGGCACCGCGCCCGCATCCTGTACGCCCAGCAGGGGACGAGCCCCTGGTACGCATCGAAGCCGTGCTGGGGTCACAAGATCTGAGCTGCCCGACTTCCCGCGCCAGCTTTCACTGTCCGCGCCCGGCCGGTACTGATCGGCGCGCGGCCAGCAGCCCCGTGTCCCCTCCGGGACACGGGGCTGCGCGCTACGTTTCCCGGTCACGGTTTCCCGGTCACGGCGAAGCCGGCCAGGTCAACTTCCGCAGCCCCGCCCGGCGGCGGAGACCCGGCGGACCCACCGATCGGCCGGCTCAGCCGATCCGACGGCGGCGGGCGATCTCGGCCAGCGTGATCCCAGCGGCCACCCCCGCGTTGAGGGACTCCACCGCACCCGCCATGGGGATCCGGACCCTCACGTCGCAGCGATGCTCGACCAGCCTGGACAACCCGCGTCCCTCGGAGCCGATCACCAGGACGAGTGGGTCGGTCGCCATCGTGAGCTCGTCGATGCTCACCTCGCCGCCCACGGCCAGACCGACGACGAACTGGCCGCCCGCCGCGTAGGAGACGAGCGTGCGGGCCAGGTTGGTGGCGCGCGCCACCGGCAGCCGGGCGGCGGCCCCCGCCGAGGTCTTCCAGGCCGCGGCGGTCATGCCGGCGGCCCTACGCTCCGGAACGACGACGCCATGGGCACCGAAGGCGGCGGCCGAGCGCACCACAGCCCCGAGGTTGCGGGGATCGGTGACCCCGTCCAGCGCCAGCAGCAGACCGGGGGGGGACGAGCGCGCGCGGGCGAGGAGATCATCCGGATGGGCATACCGGAACGGCGGTACCACGAGGACGAGACCCTGATGCGGAGCGGTGCCACACATCCGGTCGAGATCCGTGCGGCCGACGTCGGCCACGGCGATCCCGGCCCGCCCGGCGAGTCGGCGGGCGTCGGCGAGCCGCTCGTCGAAGTCCAGCCCGCCGGCGATGAAAAGGGTCGACGACGGCACCCCGGCCCGCAGCGCCTCGACCACCGCGTTGCGCCCGACCACCAGCTCGTCGCCCTCGGTCCGCCGCGGGCGCCCGGTCCCCGCGGAACCCCCCGCGGCGCTCGGCCCGGTGGTGGCC
>NZ_CDWTMG010000227.1:0-8003 GCF_977945845.1 Frankia sp. CcMO1 | reverse complement strand
CCCGCCATGCTTTGCACCAGAGAAGCATGGGCCTACGCAAAACAAGATCGAGTAAACGCATTCTACCGAGCTACGAGGATGGCCGAATCCGCGCTTAACAATGTTGTTCAGGATGAAGAACCATACTGGATAAGATACTTTGGCGAAGCGGAACTAGCGGGAGTCACAGGGGGACGCCTTCTCGATATATCGCGCACGCATAACAAATTCGCCGGAGAAGCCGTTACCTGGATCGGGAGAGCCCTCGCTCATCGAGCGAAGAAACAGTACCGAAGCTCGGCGCTAGACAGCATAGGAGTCGAAATGAAATAACTTGCGCGTTTCGAACCCTCCACAGGCCTGTGACCTGCGATGATGCTCTCGATCACGTATTTGTTACTTCATTACGTCCCCTACGAAGCGGCTAATAATGAAGTTCTTTCTCGGGCTGATCGTATGTTTGCCGTGTGGGACGGGCGGAAGAGCAGCAAGGCAGGAGGGACCGCCGCCACCGTCGAGCTTGCGAAGGCGCGCCACCTACCGATCGTAGTCATCTGGCCCAGGGGGGCAGAGCGGATCTAACTCATCGCGAGGTTTCTTCACGGGGCCGAGATTTCTTCACGGCCTCAAGGCGCGCCTACGGCGCGCGTGTGACCTGCTGCACACACCGTACGTCGCCGCGGGTCGACGCTGGTCGACCACCACGTCAACATGCCTGGCCGCTACGCCTTCATCAGCTGCGGCCGAGGCTTCTGGGGGCCCGGACCAGACCGTATTCCTGGATCAGACTGTATTGTTGGTGGTTCTATGCGCGCGACGGTTCGGGTCTACTGGCTGCTGCTGGTAGCAGGGTTCCGCCGGCAGTCGACCTACCGATTGGCCGCGCTGGGTGGGCTGCTCTCGAACACGACGTTCGGGCTGCTGAAGGTCGCGGTGCTGTTCGCCGCGGTCCGGGCGGCGGGGGGTGAGATCGGCGGGTACGACATCGCGCAGATGGGCACCTACATCTGGCTGTCCCAGGCGATGCTCGGCTCGGTCAACTTCTGGGGCGGCAGCGAGATCGCGGAGAGGATCAAGGACGGCCAGATCGCCGTCGACTTCCTGCGCCCGCTGGACGTGCAAGCCGCCACGATCACAACCGAGGTCGGGCAGGCGCTGTTCGCGTTTATTCCCCGGGGGATCCCACAGCTGCTGATCGGTGGGTTCGTCGTCGGGATGAAGCTGCCCGGGTCGGTCACGGCCTGCCTTCTCGGCGTGGCGAGCCTGCTTCTCGCGGTCGTGATCTCGGCGGCGACCGTCTACCTGGTCGCCGTCGCGGGCTTCTGGCTGGTGGAGACGCGCGGGGTGCAGCTCGTCTACATGGTGGCCTCTGGTTTCCTCACCGGGTTGTTCGTGCCGATCAGCATGTTCCCGCGGTGGCTCGAACTCCTGGCCCAGGCGACGCCGTTCCCGTCGATGATGATGTATCCGGTCGGCATCCTCGCTGATCGCGTGGACATCACCGGCGCGCTCACCCTGGTAGCGGCGCAGGTTGCCTGGCTGGTCGGCGTCGGCGGGCTCGGCCAGGCGCTGACGCGCGCCGGCCGGCACCGCCTGGAGATCCAGGGTGGCTGAGCCGCTCGCCCTGCGTACCGGGCTGTGCTCGCGTCCCGGGCCCGCTCCCAGACCTCCTACCGGGCGAACTTCGCCCTTGACCTGGTCAGCTCGCTGCTGTCGGCCGTGATCGAACTGGCCGAGGTGTGGGTGGTCTTTCACGCCACGACCCGGCTCGGCGGCCTGGAGTTCCGCCAGATGCTGCTGGTGTTCGGCCTGGCCGACCTCTCCTTCTCACTCGCGGACCTCGCCTTCGGGCACTGCGACAGACTGCCGACGTACCTGCGCGCCGGCACCTTCGACGTCTTCTACCTGCGGCCGCAGCCGCTGCTGCTGCAGCTGCAGCTGGTCACCAGCGACCTCAGCCTGCGGCGGCTGGCGCGCGCGTCGGTCGGCCTGGCCGCGCTGGTCGCCGGTCTGGCCCTGGGCGACGTTCCCTGGGGCCCGGCCGCGGCCGCGCTGCTGGCGACCGCCCTGGTCAGCGGTGTCGCGACGTTCGCCGCGCTGTTCGTCTGGGCGGGCGGCCTGCAGTTCTTCCTGGTGGACGGCCGGGAGATGACCAACGCGTTCGTGTATGGCGGCCGCTACGCCGCCACCCAGCCAGCGTCGCTCTGGTCCCGGCCGTTGAAGGTCCTGTTCGGCTTCTTCTTTCCGATGGCCTTCACGGGGTACCTGCCGACGCTGATCCTGCTCGGTCTGCCTGGACCGGAGTGGCTGCCGAGGTGGCTTGGCTGGTGCGGGCCACTCGCGGCTGTCTGGGCGTGGGCCATGGCGCTGCTGTGCTGGCGCTGGGGCGTCCGGCACTACCAGGGAGGCGGCGGTTAAGCATGAGCGTCAACACTGCGATCGTCGAGACAGCGATCGTCGAGACCGTCGGGCTGACCCGGCAGTTCACCGTGCGCGACGGGCTGCGCCGGAGGCGACTGACCGCCGTCGACGACCTGACCGTGCGGATCTCACCCGGCGAGGCGGTCGGCTACATCGGCGCGAACGGCGCCGGCAAGTCCACCACGATCAAGATGCTGGCCGGCATCCTCGTGCCGACCCGCGGCACTGTGCGCACCTGCGGGCTGAGCCCGGTGAAGGACCGGCGCCGGCTGGCCCGCCAGGTCGGAGTGGTGTTCGGTCAGCGATCCCAGCTGTGGTGGGACCTTCCCGTGCGGGAGTCGTTCCGGATCCTGGCCGCTATCCACACCCTGCCCGCCGCCACCGAGCGCACGCGCACCGACGAGCTGGTCGAGCGGCTCGAGATGGCAGACTTCCTCGCCACCCCGGTCCGCCAGCTCTCCCTGGGCCAGCGGATGCGCGCCGAGATCGCCGCCGCGCTGCTCCACTCCCCCCGGCTGATGATCCTCGACGAGCCCACCATCGGCCTCGACGTCCTGTCCAAGCAGCGGCTGCGGGAGTTCCTCGTCGCCGAGCGAGCGGCCCACGGCACCACACTGCTGCTGACCACCCACGACATGGGCGACATCGAGCGGCTCTGCGACCGGGTCCTCGTCATCGACCACGGCCGCCTCGCCTACGACGGCGACCTGGCCGGTCTCGCGGGGGCCGCCGGCGCCGACCGGGTGCTGGTCGTTGACCTCGCCGGGCCCACCGGGGACCTGACGGGCCTACCCGCCGTCCGCCACCTGGCCAGCGAGGCCCACGGCCTGCGCCAGCGCCTCGCCTTCGACGCCGAGACCACTACCGCCGCCCGGGTCCTCGCCGCGGTCACCGCGACGGCCGAGGTCCTCGACTCCACTGTCGAGGAACCCGACATCGAGGACGTCGTCCGCCGCCTCTATGCCACCACCCGTCAGTCGCCCGAACCCGCGCCCAGGGAACCAAGGCGCGAAGAACTCGATGAGGAGGAAGCGCGCCGCCCCGGTGGGACAGCACCCCTGCCATAGGAGCCGTACAACGCTGCAGCCACAGCGCCAAACCCCCTCGGTGCGTACGAGTGGCGGGCGGCACCCTGGAGCGTCTCCCAGGCCAGGCGAGCCCGCGGTCAACGGTTCGGGAACCGGGCCACCCAACGGCGCTGCCAGGGGGTCTCGACGGCCCGGTGGTGATGGTGTTCCCGGGTCCAGGCGACAGCGTCCGGTGGGTTCAGTCCGGCCAGAACGGCGAGGCAGGCAAGGACGGTGCCGGTGCGGCCGACGCCGCCCCCGCAGGCGACTTCGACCGCCGCGCCGGCCCGCGCCGGCCCGTGCCGGCCCGTGCCTGCTCGTGCAGCGCCCGGATGCGCCGGGCGGCCTGGTCCTGGTCACGGGGCAGGAGGAAGTCGGGCCAGTCGATCCACGTGCGCGGCCAGCCCAGCTCCCCGTCGTGGCGGCGGCGAAGACGGCTGGTTCCCAGGTAGAGGCCGAAGTCAGGCACCGGTCCCTCCGGTAGCGGGCGGCGCAGACCGCGGCCGCGTACCCGGCAGCCGTCCGGAAGCCGCAGGGCCCGCACGAGCGGCGGGCCGCTCACCGGGCCACGCCTACGACCTGCCCGGCTGATCGAGAACTCCACACCTGGCCCTCCGCCTGTCCGTATTGACGTGATCGTTGCCGGCGGCGCTGCTGCGGCCGGACGGCCACGTGGCGTGGGTCGGTGAAGATCAGCGGGAGCTGCTCAGCCAGCTGCCCAGGTCCCGCTCCGCGGTGAGGTAAGAGGCGATCATGTCCAGGCAGCCACCACATCCGTGGACTCCACTCGTACGTGAGCATCATTGCGTGGGAAACGGCACGATACGCACGATCGACCGGTCGTGGTCGAAGGCGAGGCTGGCGCAGGGCCGACCCTGCGCCCATGGCTGATCGAATCCGCTGTCATCGATCGACCAGGAATGCAGACCGTAGGCATCCAGCTTGCCCCGGAGAACAGTGATGATCTCCGGGCGGGGGTGGCAACGGTCCGCCGCGACCGCGGCGGTGTCGCTCCGGAGATTGACAGCCGAGTAGCATCCGACCACTGTCGCCCGTTCCGCCAGGCCGCTGGGTCGTAGCCCCCAGCTAGCCGCGGCAAGACACGCAACGGCCACCACCGCACCCGGGATCATCGCCCGCCTCCTGCGCCACCACGGCTTCCGAGAGGTTCTCAGCGAAGCGACGACGTGACGTTCAAGCAGCACCTGACGTTGTTCCAACCGCTGCCGGGGAACGGGCCGCCGTGGCGGAAGCCGGGGAAATCCCAGATCAGGCATCTCGCACCACCTTCTGAGCAGGCCGGTCCTTCCCCGCCGTCATCTCAGCGGGAACCCCGGGCATGCCCGCCGCAGCCCGAACCTTCCGCACCACGCCGAAGACCAGGACAAACCGCCACGGCCGTAGCCTGACCGCGGCGGCGGGCGCTGTGCTCGTGCCGTGCGCCGGTCGGATCACCCCCACACCGCCCGCGCCAGGGCCGCGCCGAGAGCGGCGGCGCCGAACGCGGCGAGCACACTGCCGGCGACGTTGGCCGCGGCCAGCAGCCGGGCGCCGTCCTCGGCCAGCCGCAGCGTTTCGTAGGAGAACGTCGAGTAGGTGCTCAACGCCCCGCACAGCCCGGTCCCCACCAGCGACACCACCTGCTCCGAGGCCACCCACGCCGGCGCCGCGCCCGCGCCCGCGGCGCCGGCGACCAGGCCGAGGAGCAGACTGGCCGTGACGTTGACGGTGAACGTGCCCCAGGGAAAGACCGTGCCGTGCCGGGCCTGCACCGCCCGGTCGGTCAGATAGCGCAGCGGCGCGCCGGCCGCGGCCCCGGCGATCACCAGCAGCCAGTTCACCAACTCGCCTCCCGGCCGACGTAGCGGATCACTTCGACCTCGTCGAGGATGACCAGCCCCTCGGTGACGAGTTCATCGAGCTGCGGGAGGAAGGCCCGTACCCGTTGCTCGTCATCGACGATGACCACCGCCACCGGCAGGTCCTCGCTCAGCGACAGCAGCCGGGCGGTGTGCACGATCGAGGAGGCGCCGAACCCCTCCACGCCCCGGAACATACTCGCCCCGGCCAGCCCGGCGCGGTGCGCCCGGTGCACGATCTCGCTGGCCAGCGGTCGGTGATGCCACACGTCGCTCTCCCCGACGAACACCATCAGCCGCAACGCCCGGCCGCTCAACCTCATCACGCCCGCCTTCCCGCGACCCGTCGCGTCGTCGCCACGAACCATCGCATCGCCGTCGCCGCCGCCCACACCGCGCCCAGCGCGACGAGGACGCTCAGCGCCAGGTAGGCCAGTGCCAGCCCGGCCCGCCCGCCGTCCACCAGCCGCTGCGCGTCGAGCGCATACGTGGAGAAGGTGGTGAACCCGCCCAGCACCCCGGTGCCCAGGAACGGGCGGACCAGCGGATGCACCGTCCGCACGTCGGTGATCAGCACCATCAGCACACCGATCGCCGCGCAACCGGCCGTGTTCACCGCCCAGGTGGTCCATGGGAACGTGCCCGGCATCGTCGGCCACACCAGCGACGCCCCGTAGCGGGCACATGCCCCCACCGCCCCACCAGCCGATATCACCGCCAGCAGCGGGACCGGGACCGGCGCGTGACGAAGCTGCCGGCGCCGCACCGGGACAGGCCCATCACCATCAGGGTCGGTGCCATCGAGGCTGGTGCCATCGGGATCGGTCGGTGCACCGACCGTTTGCTCGGCGTCGTCCACGCCCGCTCCCTACCTGCGCGACAGCCGGGCCAGCCAAGCATGACTTGTCACGGTAGGGACCGTTGGCGGCGCACTGCCGCGGTTCGGGTCCGGCGGGCCCCACCGCCGCGCGGTGACCGGAAGCCGCCGCCGTCACACCATACCGGTTCGGTTCACCGCTACCGGTTCACCGCTAACCGCTACCGGTTCACCTGTCACCGTCGTCACACCGTGGGAGCGCACACCGGCCCACAGTCACACGCCGACCCGGGACCGCCCCCGGCCCCCGGTTCCACGGCGCGCAGCTGCGGGCCCGCGCCCTCGGCGATGTCGGCGAGCACCGTGTAGATCTCCCACGGCGCACCGTCCGGATCATCCACCCACACCTTGTCCTGCAGCGCGTAGCAGCAGGCGGTGTTCTCCTCCACCGCCGTCACCAGCCCCGCCTCCCGCAGCCGGGCCGCCGCGGCGGACACCTCCTGCGAGGTCTCGATCTCCACCCCGAGATGGTTCAACGCCCCCGCCACCCCCGCGCCGCGGGCGTCCGGGTTCTCGATCAGCACCAGCTTCAACGGCGGCACGTCGACCGCGAAGTTCGCGTACCCCGCCCGCCGCTTCGCCGGCCCGACCCCGAACAGCGTCGTGTAGAACTCCACCGCCGCGTCCACGTCCGAGACGTTCAACGCCAACTGCACCCTGGCCATCCAGCCCACCCCTTACATCGACACCCATCTATGTTCTTGCGGGTCGAAGATGACCGTAAACATAGACGTCTGTCAATGGCTGGGGCATGCTGGCGGCACGGCGACCGCCTCCCCACCGGCGGGTCTCCCGGTCGTCGACCCGGTCATCGCCCCCGCGGCGGACGGCCCGCCCGGTCTCGCCGGGACGATCTCCGCGTGCCGCGCCCCGCTCGCCCGCGCCCCGCTGGGCGCCAACCGGGGCCGGCGACCGTTACGCCGGCCCGCGCATCGGCGAAGTCGTCGCCTTTCTGGATAATCCTTAAGGTGAGCCTGAATCGCGAAGATTCTGAATCGCGAGGACCGAGACTCAAGAACCCGCCGATGTCGGGATGTCAGGACAGATCGTACCGCGCTTCGGGAGTATCAGGTCGACCAGGTAACGCTCGACGGCCCGGCGGACGCAGACACTGTCCTGAAAGTAGGCGGTGTGGGTGTAGGAGCGCCAGGTCAACAGCACGCTGTTGGCGAGTTGACGGGCGAGGGACACAGCCCCGGAGTAGGGCGTCGCCGGGTCGCCGGTGCTGCCGACGAGGAGAATCGGCGGAGCGCCGGTGGCGTGGAACGGCCCCGTGTAGCGGGAGGCAGCCTTAACCGGCCAGACCACACAGGCAAGGGCACCGAGAGCAGAAAGCAGGCCGAAATGGGGGCTCTCGCGGTTGAGTTCGTCAGAAAGTCGTTGGTAGGCGCCCACGGTCGGGAAGATCTTGTCGGTGCAGGTGATGGCCGTATGCGAGGCAATGGCCGTATGCGCGGCATCGGAGCTGGTGGAGGTGCTGTGCGGCAAGGGGAGGATGGCCCCGATCGGGTCCTGCGCTGCGAAGGAGAGCAGCTCGGAGCCGTCGTTGTTGTCGTCGGCCAGTGCCAATGCTCCCGCGAGCCGCGGCCACTTGGCATGGGAGTACAGCGCGGACCGAACCCCTATCATGGCGGTCACCCAGTTGAGCGTGCGGGCGGCGCCGGTGTCCTTACCGTCCTTACCGCCGGCCGGGATCGGCTTCTCGGTGAGCCGTTCGACCAGGCGGTCGAAGGCGCCGGCCGGGTCGCCGTGACCGAAGCCACAGTTGGGCCGAGCCTTGCAGTCGGCGAGGAATGCGCC
>NZ_CDWTMG010000226.1:0-8061 GCF_977945845.1 Frankia sp. CcMO1 | reverse complement strand
GGCCCGGACCCGTGCTCCGGGCCCGACCCGTGGTCCGGGCCCGAGGGGCGGCCTGGCTCCGACCGGTGTTCGAGCCGGCCGGGATGATCGGCTGGATCGCCGGTGGACGGGGAAGGCGTAGGCATCGGTCACGCTCCGGAGCTATCTGTGTTGCCTCCGGATCGACGCGCGTTACCTGTCGGCCCGACGGCTGTGTCCCTGCTGTATAGCGCAGCAGGTCACACCGCCTGAAGGCCCCGGGGCAGCCGATTTCGCCGGAAAATGCTTCAGGCGATTAACATGCCCTGGGCCTGGCTCCCCGCGCTCGGGCGTGCCCGGGGTCAGACGCCCGCGGACTCCCGTGACGGTCGGAGTTCGACGAGCGAGTCGTAGCTCGGGAAGAAGAGCCCCTCGTGCCCGTCATCCCAACGCACGACGAACGGCGGGCGTCCGTCCTCGCCGCGTACCTCGACCACGGTCCCGTGTCGTTCTGGGCTGCCCACCGTGCGGCCGTGGACGACGAACCTCTCTCCGACGGATGCGAACATCATGATGGCCGACCTCCCTGCCGGGCGATCCGGTCTGTTCTGCCTGGATGCTCCGGTGACCGATCGCATGCGCGTGCTCTCTGCCTAGCACGAGGTGCCGGTCGCGGCATATTCGGAGTCCGAAAGGTCGCGAATTCCCGGCTCAGGACAGCCGCTCGACGACCAGCGCCATGCCCTGCCCGCCGCCGACGCACATCGTCTCCAATCCGATGGTCGTGTCGGTGGTGTGTAGTCCGTTCAGCAGGGTGGTGAGTAGGCGGGCGCCGGTCATTCCGAACGGGTGACCGAGCGCGATCGCGCCACCGTGCACGTTCAGCTTCGCGACGTCGAGCCCGAGTGCCCGGTAGGCCGGGATGACCTGCGCCGCGAATGCCTCGTTCAGCTCTACCAGGTCGACGTCGTCGATCGTCATCCCCGCCCGGGCCAGGGCCCGCCGGGACGCCTCCACCGGGGCCAGGCCCATGATCTCCGGTGACAGCGCGCTGACGCCGGTGGAGACGATCCGGGCCAGCGGGGTGATGCCGAGCTCGCGGGCCCTGGTGTCGCTCATGACGATGACCGCAGCGGCTCCGTCGTTGAGCGGGCAGGCGTTACCGGCCGTGACGGTACCGTCTGGGCGGAACACCGGCCTGAGGGCGGCCAGCGCCCGCATCGTGGTTCCCGGCCGGGGACTGTCGTCGCTGTCGATCACCCCGCCGTCGGGCAGCGGCACCGGAATGATCTCCCGCTTGAAGAAGCCGTCCGCGACGGCCCGCTCCGTCAGGTTCTGCGAGCGGCAGGCGTACTCGTCCTGTTCGAGGCGGCTCACGCCGGTGAGCTGGGCCACGTTCTCGGCGGTCTGCCCCATAGCGATGTAGACGTCGGGCAGCTCGCCGGCCGCCCGGGGATCCGTCCAGGGCGCGGACCCCGCCTGCGCGCGGGCCGCCGTACGGGCCTGGGCCTCGCAGTAGCGCGGGTTCTGGGTGTCCGGCAGGCTGTCGCTGTTGCCCCTGACGAAGCTGCTGACGACCTCCACCCCGGCGGCGATGAACGCGTCGCCCTCTCCCGCGCGGACGGCGTGCGCGGCCATCCGCAGAGCCTGCAGGGAGGAGGCACAGTACCGGGAGACCGTCGTGCCGGGAACGGTGTCGAACCCGAGGCTGACGGCGACGACGCGGCTGATGTTGTGTCCCTGTTCGCCTCCGGGTAGCCCGCAGCCGATGATGAGATCGTCGATATCGGCCGGGTCGAGGGCCGGAACCTGGTCCAGGGCTGCCCGGACGATGACGGCCGCGAGGTCGTCGGCCCGCATCCCCCGCAGCGAACCCTTGAACGCCCGCCCGATCGATGACCGGGTTGCGGCGACGACGACGGCCTCGGTCACATGCCCTCCCAGTTCTTGGCGTTCCCGGCGTTCCCGGCGTTCCCGGTGTTCTTGGCGGCAGGATCGCGGGAGCCGCGGTCCCTGCGGCCAAATGATCAAAATTCTAACGCGGACGAGCGCCCGCGGTCGCGGGTGGCCGAGCCGACGCGGCGAGGGGGACCCGTCGGGTTACGCTTTGATCATCCCGTCGCCAGCGAGCCGGATGGCGTGCCCGATGCGAGCAGACCTTGGTACACCCCGTGATGTCGCGGCCCTCGCCGCGGCCGCGGGCGAACTGCGCGAGCGCGCCGCCCGGCTGCGCCGGCTCGCCCCGGAGGTGGCCGGGGTGCTGGCCGGTGTGCGTACCGCCGACACCCCGCGGGCCTGGCGGTCACCGTGGCGGATCCGGTGCGCCGCCCGGCTGGACGACTGGCAGCGGGCGCTCGACGTCGGCGCCGGGGTGCTGCGCGATCGGGCCGGGCTGCTCGACTGGCTCGCCGAGCGGTACGACGAGCGTGCCCACGCCTTGCGCCTCGGTCTCGGCGCGGCTGCCGTGGTATCCGCCGATGAGCTCGCCCGGCTGCGCCGGTTCGACGCGTCCGGCGGCGTCGGGAACGACCCACGGATGTGGATGCTGGCCCACCGACTGGCCACCGGCGGCACCGGGGACGGCAGGCCCGCCGGGATGGTCCCGATTGACGAAACCGTTCTGTTCGATCCGGTCCTGCTGGGCGTCCTGTCCGACCGCCTGCGGGCAGCGGGCGACCGGTCGGCAGCCCTGGCTCGGGCCGTCGCCGCGGACGGGGGACGGTTGAGCCGGCTGCCCGGTCCGTTCGGCGGCGCGGACTGGTCCGGTCCGCACGGCCTGTTCGGGGAGCGCAAACCGCCCGGTCTGGCCGGCTCGCCCGGTCTGGCTGGCTCGTCCGGACGGGACGACCCCGTCGGGTTCGGGCTGCACGCGGTCGCCGTCGGAGCGCCGGCCATGGCGCGCGGCATCGACCGGCGGATGGCGCGTTTCGCCGCAGCCGAGCTGGTCGCCCGCATCGGCACGGATCCGGCGGCAGTGACCGTCAATGATCTGGCGGCGATCAGCGCTCGGCTGGCTGGCCTGTCCGCGGCGATGCGCCAGGCGGCCATCTCCCGGCTGCGCGGCCGGCCCCTGGCGGTCCTTGCCGCGGTGGCCGCCCGGGTGATCGAAAATCCGGGCCCCGGCATCCTTCGCTACCTGCCGGCGCTGGCCGACCTCACCGACACCCTGATCGCCGGGGCCTCCTCGGCCATGATCGGAGACCTCCTGCTGGCTTTCCCATGGCTCGAACCCGGCTACCCTGTCGTCCGCGGACGCCCCGGCGAGGTCGTGGCGGTCGACCGCACCGGCGACCCGACGGTGCGTGACGGGATCAGCCCGAGCGATGTGGGGCAGGGCGGCGTCGCCGACTGCTACCTCGTCGCGGCGCTGATCGGCATCGCCCGCCAGGATCCTGGGCTGCTCGCGGAGCGGCTGCGGGCCAACCCCAACGGCACTGTCACGATCACCATGCACCCCCGCGGACCGGCCGGCGCCGGCGTGGGCGTCACCGTCACGGCCGCACTGCCCGCTCGTCGGGTCCAGCCGCCGTACGGGCGGTCAGAGGATCGATCGGAGGATGAGGTACCCGGGCCGCAGGCGCCGGGCACCTCCCGGTCACGTGCGGCCGGGTACGAGGAGGTCGCGATGGACGGCGACGACGCGGCGGGACGGCCGGAGCTGTGGCCGGCGCTGTACGAGAAGGCCTACGCCCGGCTGCACGGCGGCTATCCCGCCATCGAATTCGGAAATGCGGCGACGGCCCTGCGGACGCTCACCGGGCGATCGGCGCACGTGCTCGCCGCCCACGAGGCGACCGTTCCCGCCCTCGGGGAGCTCCTCGCCGGCGGCGAGGTGGTGATTGTGACCACCCGGCGTCGAACCCGACCTGGCGGGCTCGTCGCGGCGCACGCCTACACCCTGCTCGCCGTGGACGCGGCGCGCCGGCGGGTGCTGCTGCGTAATCCGTGGGATCCGGCGCCCGGGCAGAACAACGAGCGGTGGTACGCCTGGGACGGGATCCTCCCGGGCACGCATGCGGTCGTGCACGGCCCGACCCGTTGACGACCGGTCGCCGCTGCCCCGCTACCACTGCCGAATGATCGCCACCGGGGTGGGGCAGTGAAGCATGCACTGGTGGCTGACCGATCCCAGCAGCAGCTCGGCGAAGCCGCCGTGACCGCGGGCGCCGACGACGACGAGATCGCACTCGCGGCCCTTGACGATCAAGGCCTGGGTGGCCGAGGCGGGCACCACCACGGCCCGTAGGTCCAGTCCGGCCGGCAGTTGGCCGCGGTCGCGGACGCCCGCGATGGACTCGTCGAGCACGGCCCGGGCCTGGTCCTCCAGGGCCTGGGTGATCTCCCCCGGTGCCTCGGCGAACGGCAACGGGATCGCCGCGAGCCAGGCGTGCACGGCGATCAGCGGAACCCCGCGCAGCGCGGCCTCCCCAGCGGCCCAGGCGAGGGCCGACAGTGCGTTGGGGGAGCCGTCCACACCCACGGCGATCGGCCGGGACAGTCGGGACGGCGCGCCGGCCGGGATCGTGCCTTCGGCGGCGGTCGCACCCGAGCCGATGGTCGCACCCGAGCTGGCGATGGCGGCCTCGACGTCACCGCGGGCGATCACAACCGGAACCGTGGCATGTACGGCGACGGAGGCACTGACCGACCCGATTCGCAGCCGGTGCAGCAGTCCCTGCCCCCGGGCACCGACCACGATCATGCGGGCGTCGCGGCCGACCGTCAGCAGGGCCTCCGCGCCCGGCAGGTCCACGGCTTGCTCCGCCACGGAGACGGTCGATCCCGGTGGCGTGACCGCCGTCACGGTCTTGTGTAGCGTCCGCTCGGCCGCCTGCGCTAGACCGGCCCGCATCCCGGACTGTGCCGTACCGCGGGCGAAGCCGATCACGGCTCGGATGCCGCACCCCTGCCACTCCGCCTCGGTGAACGCCCAGCGCAGCGCCGTGTGGGAGCCCGCGGAACCATCGACCCCGACCACGATGTCGGCCATCGTCCGCCTCCTTCGAAGCCCGGTCCGGGATACCCGGCTGGTCGGCCTGGAACCCCGTCCGCCAGCGGGGGAGGCCAACGCGGAGTGGAGCTGCCCGCCGATCAACAGCTTCCGGTGTTGTTTTCGTGTGTTCGAGCCAGGTGAACCCTACGTTGGGCCATCCTTCCCACGCATCGGCATGATCCATGGTGGGAAGTGGTGAATGGTTGGGTCGCGGGTCCCCGGTAACCCCGTAGTCGGACCGGAAGCCACTGGGCGCCAGCGGCTCCCCTGCCGTGATCGATCGATAAGACGACGAGGTACGACCATGGAGATCCACGATCCCTGTCGTCGGCGACGGTGGTTGGCTTCCGTTGTGTGGCGGCGGGTCGATCTGGTGAGGTGGCTGTTCCCGTCCGGCCTCGCCGGGCAAGGACGAAGAATGCCGTGACCGGGCGGTCCGGTTTCTCCCGGTGTTCCGGTTCCCGGCGATTTTTCTTGTGCGCCGAGTCCCGTCGTCGTTCCGGCTACCGGTGGGCTGGTTCAACCGGTGAGCGCGCCCGGACTCTCCTCCGCACGTGCCGTGGGCAGGGTGTACCCGGGCGCGGTCACCGCGCCGGCCATCCCTCCGGCGCGATGGAGGGGGGATCCTCCACCCCGCCGGGTCCTCCTCCCCGGGGATGCCGTCCCGCCAGGTGACGCAGTAATAAGAATTTGAAGATGACGGATTCAAAATCTGGTTCTGGTGTCACCAGATGAGGTTGAAGGCAGGGAGAGGAACTGCTCGGGAGGTCTTTCAGGATGGCCCGGTGTGGCCTTTTCGTGGCCGCCGGCCCCATCTTTTGCTTTGCGTCAGTCGCGCGATGTTTGATGCGTCTGTCGCACCACGAATCCCCAACGAGGGTGATGAAGTCATGTCCTCTTCATGTGAATGTGGTGGCCCTCCCCAGGAGTCTCCCGTCCAGGCACGGAGTACCGTGCCTGGACAGACGTCGACCGGTCCCCGACTCACCGAACCCGTCCAGGTCGGCATGATCCCCGGGCAACCTGCCCTGATCCGCTCGGGCGGGCGCAGTCCGTCAGCTTCGAGTGACCCCGCCGAGGAAGGGAGGCACGTGGCGTCGGCCGTGACCCAGCTTGCCCTCCCCGGTGCTCTGGTTCTGGTCCGTGCGCAGGAGTCGGGCACGCTGGTGTCCGATCGCGGGGGATGGCAGCGGGCGGTGCTGCGGGCGGCCCTGCCGTCGGCGGCGAAGCTGGTCGCGTTGACGCTGGCGAGCCACGTCGCCGAGGTTCCGCCGGCGGCGCCCGCCGGTGCCGCGGTGAGCGCCCCCGGCCTGGTCACCCTGGTCGCGGAGACCGGTTACAGCCGGACCCACGTGCAGCGCCAGATCACCAGGCTGCGCAACCAGGGCTGGTTGGCGACGGTGGCCCGGCCCGCGGCCGGCAGGACGACGCGGTTAGCCCTGAGCATCCCCGAGGCCGCCGTGCGGGCAGGTGAGGTCCGCTTGGTCGAGGCCGACGTCGCCTCCTCGTCGGCGGCATCGGCCTCGGCGGCATCGGAGGCCGGCTCCGCAACCGCAACCGCAGCCTCGGCCGCGCCCGCCCGTCGGCGCCGCGGCGGTCGCCGTAGCCGGGTCGGTATGCGGACGGCGTCTGCGGTCGGCCGTCGTTCCCGGGCGATGGCGTCCGTGGCGAGCGATGGCTCGCCTGGTACCGCCAGCCCGGCGGTCAACCTCGCCCCCTCGAGGGGCGCCGACCGCCCGGACCGCCCGGACACCGCCGGTTCGGATGATCCGGACACCGCCCGTTCAGAGCAGCCGGAGCCGGGTGACACCCGACCGGACGGCGACACCCAACCGGCCCCGGCCGTGGGCACCGTCGATCCCGCCACCCGCGGGGCTGTGACGGACGAGCCACGCGTCCTGACGGACGAGACCACTGGGGCAGCGGACGCGTCGACCCCCGAACCGGAGCGGGCCGCCCCGACAGTCCCGTTGCCCCCTCCGCCGCCCGAGCCGATGACCCTGGCCGCCAGCCAGGTGATCACGGTCCTCGCGAACGCGATGCGGCGCCCGACGTCCGACTACCTGGCCATCTACCAGAAACTACGGGTGATCCTGGAGGAAGACAGCTGGGAACCGGTCGAGCTGGCCCTGCATCTAGTGCACATCATCACGACCGGTGTCCTGGTCGGGGACGGCGACGAGATCGACAATCTGTCCTGGCGGCTCGATCGCCTGCCCAGGGCGTCTGCCGACTGCAACTGCCGCGCCTGCCTGGAGAACCGGGGGATCAGGACCGGACCGACGCCGGGTTCCACCGTCCCGAACCAGGGGCGCGGGCGCTACACCCGCTCCGCGAAGGAGAAGGGACCCGCGCCCGGACGCCCAGGATGGGAGGCCTACGGGTCCCGAGCCGCCCACCCGGAATCCGAGGCGCCGCCCGTGTCGATCCCGCGGCCACCGCTGGAGGCCATCGAGGAGGCCGCTCGCGCGGGACGCGCGCATGCCCAGATGGCGAGCCAGTCGGCGGCTGACGGCGCGGCCTGAGCCGGTCGACCCGTGGTCCGGCTCGCCCGCCGCAGCGCGCGGCGGCGGGCGGCGGATGGTGACGGTCGGTGGCGGATGGTGTTGCATAGTCCCAGCGACAGCCCATCATGGGAAGTCATGGTGACCCAGGAACGTAGCGCGCAGGCCCCGTCTTTCAGGGCGGGGCTAGCGCATCAACGACAGCGTGACAGGCAAGCCTGCTATCCTGTCACTTATGGGGTCGAAGGTGGTGAAGCGGGCGTACCGCTACCGCTTCTAGCCGACCCCGGAGCAGGCCGCCCAGCTCGCGCAGACGTTCGGCTGTGTGCGCTACCTGTACAACCGGGCGCTCGCGGAACGGCACCGGGCCTGGTTCCAGGAGCAGCGGCGGGTCACCCACGCCGAGACCGACCGGATGCTCACCGGCTGGAAACGCGACCCGGGCACACTCTGGCTCGCCGGGCCATCGAAAGGGCCGTTGCAGGCCGCGTTACGGAACCTGCAAACCGCCTACGTGAACTTCTGGGAGAAGCGCGCCGGCTACCCCTCGTTCAAGAAGAAGGGCAAGACCGCCGATTCAGCGGCCTACTCCCGGAACTGCTTCAC
>NZ_CDWTMG010000225.1:0-8165 GCF_977945845.1 Frankia sp. CcMO1 | reverse complement strand
GCATACGACACGTGAACGTGGGCGTGATGTTGGATGGAGGGTTCTCAGGTTACAAATTGTGGCATTTATACTAACTAGTAGTGATATTGTCGGTTGGTAGAGGTGTTGCCAGTTACTGGTAGGGGTGTTGTCGGTGGTGGATCGGGTGGCACGAGGTGCCGCGGGCTCGTTCTCGGACCCGCGGCGCACGTCCGGGCGAGCGGCGGGCGGGACCGGCGGCCGCCGTGAGCTGTGCATTGCCTGTGCCGGGGCCGTGGGCGGTGCCCGTGTCCACGGACCCGACTAAGGTTTCGGCTATGCCAGTAACGAAGGCGGTAATTCCAGCCGCGGGTCTGGGGACCCGCTTCCTGCCGGCGACGAAGGCCGTCCCCAAGGAGATGCTGCCGGTCGTCGACAGGCCGGCTATCGAATACGTCGTCGAGGAGGCGTCCCGCGCCGGTCTGCGTGATGTCCTGCTTGTCACAAGCCGCACGAAAAAGGCGATCGAGGATCATTTCGATCGTGAGGCGGACATCGAGGCGGCCCTCGAACGGAAGGGCGACGATCTTCGTCTCCGTCGGGTCCGGGCGTCGGCGGAACTGGCCGAGGTCCACTCGGTCCGCCAGCAGTCGCCGCGTGGGCTCGGTCATGCCGTGCTCTGCGCGGCGGCGCACGTGGGGAACGAGCCGTTCGCCGTCCTCCTCGGTGACGATCTCATCGACGAGCGGGACCTGCTGCTCGAGGAGATGCTTGCCGTGCAGCGCCGCTTCGGGGGCAGCGTCATCGCCCTGACGGAGGTGCCCGAGGACCAGGTCTCCCTCTACGGCGTCGCCACGGTGGAGTCCATCGGCACTGGTACCGGCACCGGTGCCGACGACCGGTACGGGATCGTGCGGATCCGTGACCTGGTCGAGAAGCCACCGGTCGCGCAGGCTCCGAGTAATCTGGCGATCATCGGGCGGTACATCCTCTCGCCGACGATCTTCGATGTCCTGCGGCGGACCGAGCCGGGACGGGGCGGGGAGATCCAGCTCACCGACGCCCTGCGGATCCTGGCGCTACGGGCGGTCGAACCGGCCGGTGCCGCGGGGGGCACCGACACCGACACTGAGCCCGTGCACGGGGTGATCTTCACGGGTCGGCGGTACGACACCGGCGATCGGGTGGACTACCTGAAGGCCGTCATCCGGCTCGCGTGCGAGCGCGCCGACCTTGGCCCCGAGCTGTACCCGTGGATCGAGGAGTATGTCGCGTCCGGCGGCCCGAAGGCAGCATTGTCCTAATTTATCCATATTTTTCAAATTTATCCGCTTCATCGCTTGAGGGTCTCGGGATGTGCTGGCTTCTCTTCGGGTAGGCCTTGACGGCTCCGGCGACGACTCCGGCAAGGACCGGAACGCTCCTGGAACCGGCCAGCGCCCGGCGGTCGCGGCACGCCGTTCGGACCGGGAGGCCCGGAGCGGATGCGCCCCGTCCCGACCGCTGGAGGTACCCGAAGGTAACTGCGGGTAAGAGGTGCCCGGGCTTCGACGGCCGTAGCCTGGGTGATGCCGGACCCGGCGCGCGACGGGTGGTGCATCGAAGGGCAGAGAAATGGACGGGCGCCCATGACTTCGGTGGATGAACACCTCGAGCGGATCCTGGCGACGGTGCGGCCGACCCGCGCTCGGCAGGCCAGGCTGGACGAGGCGCACGGATGCGTGCTCGCCGCGGACGTCCGGGCGACGGTCGCGCTTCCCGGGTTCGACAACTCGGCCATGGACGGGTACGCCGTCCGGGCCGCCGACGTGGCCGAGGCGTCGGCGGCCACTCCCGTCTCCCTGCCGGTCATCGGCGACGTCCCCGCGGGTCCGGGTTCGCCGGCCGCGCTGGTCCCCGGCGCCGCGGTACGCATCATGACCGGGGCCCCGCTGCCCCCGGGAGCGGATACGGTCGTCCAGCTCGAGTGGACCGACGGTGGCTGCCAGACCGTCGCGGTCCAGCGGGCGCCGCGCCGTGGCCTGCACATCCGCCGGACGGGGGAGGACGTCGCCCCGGGCGCCCTGGTGCTCCCCGCCGGGACGATCATCGGCTCCGCGCAGATCAGCCTGCTCGCCGCGGTCAACGTGGCCCGCCCGCCGGTGCATCCCCGGCCGCGGGTGGCGGTGCTGTCCACCGGGACCGAGCTCGTCGAGGTCGGTACACCGCTGGGCGCCGGGCAGATCGTCGACTCGAACAGCCATGGCATCGCCGCCGCGGCGCGGGAGGCCGGCGCAGTGGTACGCCGCCTGGCCGGGGTGCCCGACGAGCCGGACGCCTTCGCCGCAGCCCTGCACGGGGTGCTTCCCGACGTGGATGCCGTGGTGACGACCGGTGGCGTCAGCGTCGGGGCGTACGACGTCGTCAAGGAGGTGCTCGCGCGGACCGGGACCGTCCGGTTCGACCGGGTCGCGATGCAGCCGGGCAAGCCGCAGGGTTTCGGCCTGGTCGACGGTGTGCCGGTCTTCACGTTGCCGGGGAACCCGGTCAGCGCCCTCGTCTCGTTCGAGCTGTTCGTCCGCCCGGCCCTGCAACGGATGCGCGGTCTCGCCGGCACCGGGCTCCCGAGGATTGTCGTGACCGTCGGATCCGACCTGCGTTCCCCTCTCGGGAAGAGGTCCTTCCTGCGGGTGGGGCTGGAGCGGAGCGGGGGCGGCGGGTGCCTGGAACCCGCCACCGTCGCCCAGTTGGCCGGCGGGCAGGGGTCACATCAGCTCACCTCGCTAGCGGGAGCGCAGGCGCTGCTGATCATCCCTGAGGAGGTTACCGAGGTGTCGGCGGGCAGCCGGCTGCCGGCGTTGTTGCTCCCGGACGGATTGAGGGCCATTCTCTCCGGCACGGCCTGGGCGGTTGCGGATACTGCGGACGTCGATGCCCCGGACCTGGCTTCCCCGGACCTCGGCTCGCGGGCTGAAGCCGGCCGGGGGGACGCGGCCGCGGCCCGGGCCGCCGGATCGGTGCCCTGGTGACCGCAGCCCGGCTCACCCACGTTGACGACCGCGGCGCGGCCCGCATGGTCGACGTGTCGGCGAAGGACGTCACTGCCCGTACCGCGACCGCCACCGGGATGCTGCGGGTCATTCCCGAGGTCGTGGCGCTGCTGCGCGGGCAGGGGGTACCGAAGGGCGACGCCCTCGCAGTCGCCCGGGTCGCGGGGATCATGGGGGCCAAGCGTACGCCTGATCTCGTTCCGCTCTGCCATCCCATCGCGATCTCCGGCGTCACGGTCGAGCTGGACGTACGGGACGACGGTGTGGCGATCACGGCCACCGTCCGGACGGCGGACCGGACCGGCGTCGAGATGGAGGCGCTGACCGCCGTCGCCGTCGCCGGGCTCACGCTGCACGACATGGTCAAGGCGGTGGATCCCGCCGCGGAGCTGACCGGGGTGCGAGTGATCGCGAAGACCGGGGGACGCTCCGGAGACTGGCCTGCCGCCCCCCCGCCGGGCGCGGGGTCCGCGGAATGAGTGGCATGCGCCACCTTCCCGCGGGTGCCCGGGCCCGGGTCATCACCGTCTCCGACCGGGCGTACCGAGGGATCTATGCCGACCGGTCGGGCCCGTTGCTCGTCGCCGGGCTCGTCGAACTCGGTTTCGAGGTGGGCGCGGCGACGATCGTCCCGGACGAGCGGGATGAGATCGTCGTGGCGCTGCGGTCCGCCGCCGCCGACGGCGTGGACTTGGTGGTGAGCACCGGTGGCACCGGCCTCGGTCCCCGCGACGTCACCCCCGAGGCGACGCGCGAGGTGATCGAGCGGGCCGTGCCCGGACTTGCCGAGGCGCTGCGCGCGGCGGGTCGGGAGACCGCGCCGGCGGCGGTGCTCTCCCGCGGGCTCGTCGGAACCGTCGCCGCCACCCTGGTGGTGAACCTTCCCGGCTCGACCGGTGGGGTACGCGACGGGCTGGGCGTGCTGGCCGGGGTGGTGGGTCATGCCGTCGCCCAGCTGCGCGGGGCCGACGACCACGGGCACCCGGCCGCGGGGTCCGCGGGCCTCGCCACAGCCGCCGCAGCCGCCCCTGCCCCAGCCCCAGCTGATGCTGCCGATGCTGCCGACGCCGGATAGGGCGCGACGGTGGGAGCTCCGGGTTGGCCGGCAGTCCTGACCGACGGACGGGTCCAGGCGCGGCCGCTTCGTCTGCGTGACGCCTCCACGTGGGTCGAGGTGCGGCTGCGCAACGCCGACTGGCTGGCGCCGTGGGAGGCGACCCCACCCGGAGTGATGATGGTCCGCGAGACCTGGGCGCAGCGCCAGACCCTCTCGATCTACCGTCAGATGTGGCACCGCCTGCGCCAGCAGGCCCGGCTCGGCGCCACGTTGCCGTTCGCGGTCACCTTCGAGGGGCGGCTCGTCGGTCAGGTGACCGTGTCCACGATCGTGCGCGGGGCGTTCAACAGCGCTCAGGTCGGCTATTGGATCGACAGCGAGTACGCCGGTCGAGGCATCACGCCGACCGCGCTCGCGCTCGTCGTCGACCACTGTTTCGGGCCGGTCGGGCTGCACCGGGTGGAAGCGAATGTGCGCCCGGAGAACGCCGCGAGCCGGCGGGTGCTCGCGAAGCTCGGCTTCCGCGAGGAAGGGCTGCACCGGCACTTCCTCGCCATCGACGGCCGCTACCGCGACCACATCGGATTCGCGCTGACGACCGAGGACGTCCCCGAGGGCCTGGTGCACCGCTGGCGGGAGACCCGGTACAGCCGGCCCTGAGCGGCCGCCGCGCCGCCCGACGGTGCCGCGCCCGACGGTGCCGCCGCGCCTGAGAACGATGCCTGGATCCACGGCTCGCGTGACACGTTCCACTCCGGCACCGGGACGGTGTCGGTTACCGGACGTAGTCCCTTCTCGTCACCGCCCGTCGTTCCGGATCTCAATCCGGTGACAAAGCGAAGGTCCTGACCGGATGTCGATGCTCTCTACAAGGGCTTCCATAGGTCAGATGCGGTCCTGGGGGGTCCGCGGTGCGTTTTGACGACGACACATCCACCATCACCCATCCAGTTGCGGATGCGACACGCGGGCTCCGGGTCGGTGACCACGTGGATTTCGCTCACTAGCGTCGACTACGAAATCGCAATCGTTGGTGTCGAGAAGAGGCTCCTCATGGTCAGAGCGCCCGCGCCCGCCGCGCTCGCCGCGGATGGTGTGCGTCCGGTGGGTGGTGGGTGGGACACGTTTCCCGTGCTGTTCCCTCTCCCCGGGAGCGGTGAACACCACGGAGACCACAGATCCCGCGAAATTGACAACGTAACCACAGGATCGGGTGGGAGTATGGGGGCGGGCGGGATCATGATGGTCGATGATGGGATCGACCAGGGTCGTGCAGGCGTGGTCCGATGAGCGCGTTGATCTGGGTGGCGATCGTCGCGGTCTGGGGATTCGTGCTGATCCCGATGTGGCTGCGCCGTCACGACACGACGGCGCAGCAGCGGTCCACCGAGCGTTTCACGGTTGCGAGGCGGGTGCTCTCCCGACGGCCACCCGGCCGGGGCGATGCCGTCGTCGATCGTTTCGGCGGCGATCATGACGGCGTCTTCACCGCGGGAGGAACGGGAATGTCGCACGCGGAATTCGATGGACCGGTCGACCTCGCGGAGCTCGGGGATTCGGTGTCCGCCGGGCCGTCCCGGGAGGCCGGAGCCCCCGGCGGGCAGCCCGTCGTCCCCGGGATGCCCATCGCGTCCGGCATGCCGATCATCGAGGACGCTTCGACCGGTGGCGCGCTGCTATCCGGCGGCGGGTCTGCTGGCGAGGATCCGGAGGGCGGGGGCTCGGAGGACGGACGCCCCAACCGCCCACAGTGGTCGGGTGCGCACCCCGACGACCCGCGGGCGGATGTTCCTCCGCGCGGTCCCGAGCGCCGGGCGGACGCCGAGGGTGCCGCCCTGATGCGGGTGCGTCGGCAGCGCCTGCTCGTCCTGCTCGTCCTGCTTCCGGTGAGCATCGTGCTGGCCGCCATCCTCGGCGGGCTGTGGATCGCCGGGCAGTTCCTCGTCGATGCCGTACTCGGCGCGTACCTCGTTTATCTTCGCCGGTCGGCGCAGACCGCGCGGCGGCTGGCCGCCGCGCGTGCGGCGGTAGACCGGCGGATCGAGGCCGAGCGGGCCGCCCGGCGTCGGCGGCCCCCGATCGGGTCCTCCTTCGCCTACCGGCAGCGCCAGCCGGGACCGGACCCCCTGGCGGAGCGGGTTGGTCAGCAGCCGGTGGAGGAGCTCACCGACGAGGAGCTCGCGATCGCCGGCGCCGAGACGATCGACCTCGGCGCTCTGGTGGCCGGCCAGCCGGGGCTGGACGAGGACGCGGAAGGGGACGATCTCGCCCGGTTCGCCGGGTACCCCGAGACGGGCTACGGCGAGACCGGCGTTGACGGCGTTGACGGCGTTGACGGCGTTGACGGTGGGGACGTGGCCTCGGCCCGGCCGGCCATCCGGCCCGCGCCCCGCGTGGGCACGCGCTCGACCACCTCACGCCCCGGCCGGGTGCAGGTCAATCCCCCGGGGACGCACGGTGGGCTGGTGGCTCCCGCCGGGATCATGCCCTCGGGTACGGCGACGCCGGCCGGGCCGACGGCCGATGCGTCACCGGCGGGCGGGAACGTCGTGGGGGACACGTCCGGCGAACTCGACCCGCTGCTGCGACGGCACGCGGTGGGGAGCTGATCCGTGGGGCCGACGCTTGCGACTGCCCGGACCGGGGCACCGTCGGCTCCGGCGAGCGGAATCGGGAACAGGGCGATGTGGATGGGCCGCCCGTTCGCCCGGGCGGTGAGAAGTCGATCGAGACTGGTCAGGTTCTCTACGATGACGGCACCGGCCCCACCCAGAATCCGGTGGGCCGCGAGACTGACATCCTGCCCCGGTCCGGGTGTCCGATCAACGCTGAGCGCATCGATACCGGCCGTCCGGACACCCGCGTCGACGAGGGCCCGCGCGGTGTCCGGCGCGAGATAGGGATATCGTAGGTACCCGTCGCGGCCCCAGTGGACGGACCATCCTGTGACGATGAGGACGACGACATCGTGGGGAAACGGGCGGGTAAATGGGCCCGACAGCACCTCCGGGCCGATCGCCGCCTGTGGGCCGTAGCCCCGTGCAGCCAGCAGAACCGCGGGTCCGGTGAAACGTTGTAGCGGAACCTCGTCGAGCCTGGGGAGTCGAAATGAAATAACTTGCGCGTTTCGAACCCTCCACAGGCCTGTGACCTGCGATGATGCTCTCGATCACGTATTTGTTACTTCATTACGTCCCCTGGGCAGCGAGTCGTCGGTGTGGAAGGGGGCGTCGACATGCGTGCCCGTCTGTGATCCCAGGTGCAGGCGCTGCACGTTGACGCCGGACTCGGCCGCGGTCAGTGCCGGTGACACGTCGACCTCGGGATCCCCCGGGTAGACGGGCATGCCGGTCACGATAGGTACCGACAGATCGATCAGCTCGGTGCTCACGAGACGATGATCTCCGTCCAGTGTCCGCCCCCGGAGCCCGGGGGCGGCCGAGTTCTGGGGAGCAAGGAACGGTCCAGGGGCTGCAAACCGTGCTCGGGTCCCCAAAATTCGCTCCGGCGAGTCCGGCGAGTCGCTAGATCGTCGCTCTTCGTACAGCACGTCCGTGGACTCCACTCCAGGCATGCCCCGCATCCCAGGACGCATCACTCCCCGAGGACGTCACTCCTCGACCCCATCCGATGCCGCCATTACGGGGTCATGGGAGAGTCTGGGAGGAATAATCAGTGTGTCTGTGTATGGGCGCTGTCAGAGATAGGGGGAGTCGTGGCTGGAGGTGACGACGCCGGGTGGACCTACGGCTCGGTGGTGCCGGACTGGGCGCCGCGGAACGTCGACCTGAAGATCGACGTTCCGCACTCGGCGCGGGTCTACGACTACATACTCGGCGGCAAGGAAAACTTCCCGGCCGACCGGGCGGCGGCCGCGGAGTTCACCAGGAGTATGCTCAAGCTGCCCACGTCCATGCGGGCCAACCGGAACTTCATGGTCAGGATGGCCCGCGTCCTGGCGGCGGAGCACGGCATCCGGCAGTTCCTGGATATCGGCACCGGGCTGCCGACCGCGCCGAACCTGCATGAGGTCGTCCAGGAGGTCGCGCCGGAGTCGCGGATTCTCTATGTCGACAACGACCCATCGTGTTGGTGCATGCCCGAGCACTGCTCACCGTAAA
>NZ_CDWTMG010000224.1:0-8167 GCF_977945845.1 Frankia sp. CcMO1 | reverse complement strand
GGCAGAGTGCGTAGCTCGTCCCCGGCGTAGGCGGCGTCGCCGACCGTGTGGATCGTCCGCCCGGGCATGGCGGTGGCCAGTTTCTCGGTCATGCGGGCGGCCAGCCACAGCCGGGATGCGGAGGTGGTGTCCTTGCGGACCAGAGCGTGTCGTCGACCGCGACCGTGACTGGCGCTCCGGCGGGGACGAGCAGGCACACCACGAGCCGGGCTAGGACCAGCCCGACCTCGTCGACGGACCAGTGTCTGGATGGTAAACAGAGGCTGCAAGAACAACGGCCTGTCACCGCCGGAATCCCGGCAGAGCCATTTTCTTTGGCAGACCCGTACCGGACTGTCCGCGCACAGCATAGCGTCAGCGAGCTCGAACAGCGCGTCCGACCACCGGGTCAAATCTTTGGCAAGAAACCAGGATCAGCAGGAGGTCGGGGAGTCAGGGGGCCAGCAGCCGGGGGGTCAGCCAGTCGACGACGGCTCGGACGAACGACCTGCGGTGGCGCAGATCCGCGATCTCGTGCCCCTCGCCGGGAAAGAGCAGGTAACGGCAGTCGACGCCGCGAGCGAGGGCCGCGGCGACCGTCTGCTCGGCCTCGATCACCGGGACGTTGGTGTCGTTCTCCCCGTGCACGACGAGCAGCGGCGCGGCGAGGGCGCTCATCCGGTGCAGCGGGGACAGCGCCCGCAGCAACGCCGGCTCGGTGCGTGGATCACCGTACTTGGTGACCGCGGACGCGGCGATCCACGGCTCGGTGTACTGATAGAAGCTCTCCAGATCAACCATCCCGCAGACGTCCACCCCGACCCGGAACAGCTCCGGGAAGTGGACCATCGCCGCCAGCGTCAGATAGCCGCCGTAGGAGCGGCCGGCGACGCCGATCCGGTCCGGGTCGGCCAGGCCCGTCGCGACCAGATGCGTCACGCAGCTGCGGACGTCGGCGATGCCACTGAACCGACGATGGGTGTGGTCCGCCTCCTCGAACGACCGGCCGAATCCGGTGGAGCCGCGCACATTCGGCGCGAACACCGCGATCCCCCGGGCGAGCACGGCCTGGAACAGCGGGTTGTAGACGGGACGTTCCTGCGCCTCCGGGCCGCCGTGCAGGTGGAGCAGGGTCGGGACCGGTCCTCGCGGGCCGTGCGGGCGGTACCACCAACCGGACAGTTCCCGGCCGTCGTGGGCTGGCAGGGCGCACGGCACCGGACGGACCAGCCGCGGGTGGTCACCGGTGCGGGGCCCGGGGATCCCGGGTACGCGCGCCGGCGCGGGCGGCCCGGATGGCGCGGGTGGCCCGGGTGGCGCGGCGGGCTCCGGGCTGTCGAATCCCGGGCTGTCGACGTCGATATTCAGGACAACCCGCGGTCCCGGGATAGTCACCGCCTCGACGGGAGCGTGCGAGATCAGCCGACGGTAGCCGGCGGATGGCGCAGTGAGATCCCAGGTCCAGATCTCCCCCGGCCTGGTGGCACCATCCAGGGCAAGCACGAGCTCCCGGCCCCCGGGCCGGACGAGCACGCCTGTGACGACGTCGCGGGGAAGCGGCGGCAGCGTCAGGGACCGTCCGGTGGGCAGATCGACCAGCGCGAGCTCGCTGCGCCCGCCCACGTTCCAGACGACGACCGCCCGATCCGGATCGAGCAGGGCGAACCGCTCCAGATCGGCGTTGTCCCGGGCGACGAGGACCCGCGGCCCGCCGGCCGGATCGCCCGTGGGGTCGACAGGGACGTCAAACAACGCGGCTCGGTCCCGCCCGATGTCGCACAGCAGCAGCAGGCGACGGCCGTCGGCGACGAACCGACCGGTCACGGTGGTCGCCGTCCCGCCGGGCACCTGCCATGACCCGCCGATTCCGTCCCCGGCGCCGATCCCGTCCCCGGCGGCAATCCCCTCCCCGGCGCCGATCCCCTCCCTGACGGCAATCCCCTCCCTGACGGCGATCATGGTGTCGGCCACGAGCACCCGCCGGACGCCACGGGGGCCATCCCGCAGCAGCAGGCGGTACCCGCCACCGGCCGGGCCCCACCCCGAACCGTCGCACACCTGCAGCGCCACTCCAGCGGCGAGGCGGGTCCGTCGCCCGCCGGAGTCGATCAGCACCGCGGCGGTGCGGCCGGACGGATCGGAGCGGTCGGACTCGGTCACGACGAGGCCGTGGCCGTCGTCGGTCCAGCGGGCCGGGGTGGCGGCCCGCCCCCCGCCGCCGGCCAGGTGGCGCAGGTCACCGCCGTCCGCCCGGACGGTCCGGACCTCAGTGAGCTCCCCGCCGCCCGGCGCGACGTGGACGGCGATCCGGTCGTCGGTCGGCGACCACAGGACCGCCCGGACCTGACCGGGGCCGGTGTCGACCGGGCGCTCCCGGCCGTCCGGGTCCCGGATCCACAGCGCGGGGGCGCCGCCGCGATCACCGACGAAGGCGAGCCGACCATGCGGGCCGGTACTCGGTGCGCGACAGCTCGCCGCCGCGACCCAGGCGTCGGACAGATCGCCGGGACGCCCGGAGTCGACGGTGTGCGGCACCGCCGGCTGCGTCACCACCGGCCGCGTCACCACCGGCCGCGCCACCACCGGCCGCGCCACCACCGGCCGTCCCACCACCGGCTGCGCCACCGCGGGTCGGATCATGTCACTCCAAGGGATCATGCGACTCGGTCGTGCGACGTACGTGGGTCGTGCGACCTACGTAGATCACGCGACCGTGTGGGTCTGGAGCCACATCTCGAGCAGCGCGGCCTGCCACAGGGCGTTCGCGCCGAGCGCCGTGCGGTTGTCGTTCGGGGCGGCGAGCATCGTCCGGACCCACACCGGCCGGAACAGGCCCCGCGTCTTCGCCGCCGGATCGGTGAGCGCCTCGCGCACCCGGTCCAGGAACGGCCCGTCGAGATGACGGATCGCCGGCACCGGGAAATACCCCTTGGGTCGGTCGATGACGTCGACCGGCATCAGCGGGCGGCCGATGTTCTTGAGCACGCCCTTGCCGCCGGAGGCGAGCTTCAGCTCCGGCGGGCAGGCGGCGGCGAGCTCGACCAGCTCGTGGTCGAGGAAGGGGGTGCGGGCCTCGAGCCCCGCGGCCATCGTCATGTTGTCGACCCGTTTCACGGGGTCGTCAACGAGCATGATCGTCGAGTCGATGCGCAGCGCGGCGTCGACGGCGGTCTCGGCGCCCGGCCGGGCGAAGTGGGAGGCGACGAAGTGCCGGCTGGCATCGGCCTCGATGAGATGGTGCGGCTCCACCATCGCGGGCAGGTCCCGGTGCGGTCGGTCGGCGAAGACCCGCAGGTAGGCGTCGACGGCGTCGGTCCGCCCAACACCCGCCAGCGGCGGATACCAGGAATACCCGGCGAAGACCTCGTCGGCGCCCTGCCCCGACTGCACGGCCTTGACGTGCCGGGAGACCTCCTGGGAGAGCAGGTAGAAGGCCACGCAGTCGTGGCTGACCATCGGCTCGCTCATCGCGGCGATGGCCGCGTCGACGGCGGGCAGCAGCCTCGTCCCCGGCACCCGGATCTGGTGATGGTCGGTATCGAAATACCGGGCGATGACGTCGGAGTAGACGAACTCGTCGCCGGGCTCGCCGCCGACGGCCTCGAACCCGACACTGAAGGTCGCGAGATCCTTCTGCCCCGCCTCGGCGAGCAGCGCGACGATCAGACTGGAGTCCAGCCCACCGGACAGCAGCACGCCGACCGGGACGTCGGCGACCATCCGGCGGCGCACCGCGAGGCGCAGCCGCTCGGCGATCGCGTCCTGCCAGTCACGGGCGGTCCAGTCCGCGTACGCGGGATCGCGGGTGAAGCTGGGACGCCAGTACAGGTCGTCGGTCGAGGTGCCGTCCGGTTCCACCACCCGCACGGTCGCCGCGGGCAGCTTGCGCACCCCGGCCAGAATCGTGTGCGGGGCGGGCACCACGGAATGGAACGACAGGTAGTGGTGAAAGGCGACCAGGTCGATGTCGGAGGAGACGCCGCCGCCGGCGAGCAGGGCCGGCAGGGTGGAGGCGAACCGCAGGCGCTCGCTGTTCCCGGTGAGGTAGAGCGGCTTGATGCCGAGCCGGTCCCGGGCGAGGATCAGCCGCCCGCTGTCCCGCTCGGCGATGGCGAAGGCGAACATCCCGGCGAAGTGGTCGACGCAGCGTCTCCCCCACCGGTGGTACGCCTTGCCGATCACCTCCGTGTCGGAGGTGGAGAAGAAGCGGTAGCCGGCCGCGACCAGCTCGTCACGCAGCTCCTGATAATTGTAGATGCACCCGTTGAACACCGTGGTCAGGCCGAGCTCGTTGTCCACCATGGGCTGGGCACCGCGCTCGGACAAATCGATGATCTTCAGGCGACGGTGCCCGAACGCAACTGGGCCGGCGGACCACACTCCCACGCCGTCCGGGCCCCGCGGCACCATCGTCGCGGTCATCCGCACCACCGCGTCGACGTTCGCTCCCCGGCCGTCGAATCTCAGCTCGCCACTCAGCCCGCACATGTGCGCTCCCGTCGATCGATGAAGTCAGGCGAGATCCATTCCCCGGGGCTTCCTTCCCGATACCGCAGCCGTTGATTACGACCTCACTCTCGAGGACGGAGATTTCACAACAGTGTCCGCGATGTTGCCAACTCCCTCGGTCGCCAACCCGCGCGGAACCGCAGTGCACCCGCGACGGAGCACCCCGCGACGGAAGACCGGGCCACCCTGGATCAGACTACGGAGAGTAGCGGTCACGGAACGGTTGACGGCGGGGAATCACCGGCTAACGGCGGGAAATCCAGGTGTCCTTGGACCCCCCGCCCTGCGAGGAGTTGACGATCAGACTGCCGGGAGGCGCCACCCGGCTGAGCGCCGCGGGCACCACCCGCGGCTCCCACCCGGCGTAGACGAAGACCCGCAGATCCACCGCGCAGGGTTCGAGATGGCTGTCGTGCCAGGTCGGATGGGTCGACAGCGACACCAGTTCCTGGCCGATCCACTGCCGGGGATCGGCCAGGATCCGCTCGCGGACCTCGGTGAGCCGGTAGGGCTCGGCGCGCGGCCCGATGACCACGCCGGACCCGCCGTACCCGTCGACCGGCTTCACCACCAGTTGATCGAGGTTGTCCAGCACGTGTTCGCGCTGCTCCGGGTCACCGCAGACATAGGTCGGCACGTCGTCGAGCACCGGCTGCTCGCCCAGGTAGTAGGTGACCATCCGCGGGACGTAGGCGTAGACGACCTTGTCGTCACCCACCCCGTTACCCAGAGCGTTCGCCATGCCGACCCGGCGGGCCCGGATCGCGCGCAGCAGCGGGAGCCCCAACGGGGTGCCGTCGGCTCCGAGGGCGCCGAACAGGTCGTCCTCGTCCATCCGGCGGTAGAGGACGTCGACGCGGCACCGCCGGGAGCCGTCGATCCGGTGGACGACGTCGTTGTCGTCGACCAGCAGATCCGCCGGTTCCACCAGCGCAACGCCCATCTTCTCGGCGAGCAGGGAATGCTCGAAGTACGCCGCGTCGGTCTTCCCGCCGGTCAGCACGGCCACCGCCGGTTCCCCCGCGGCCGCCGCCGGGGCCGCCGCGACCAGCGCCTCGTGCAGCAGGGCGGGTATACCGTCCAGCCGCAGGATGCCGGCCGGCGGACCGAGCTCCGGCAGCACCGACTCGGCGAGCCGCCGGCCTTCCATGGCGTAGGCGATACCGGACGGGACGCGCAGGTTGTCCTCCAGCACCAGCCAGCCGCCGTCGCCGCCGCGGACCAGGTCGATGCCGGCGACGGTCACCCGGATGGCGTCCGGGCCGGCGGCGCGACCGCCGTGGCGCAGGCTCGGCGCGTCGTTGACCACCCAGGCCGGCACGATCCCGTCGGCGACGGCCGCCCGCTCGCCGTAGCTGTCGTGCAGGAACGCCTCCAAGGCCCGGACCCGCTGGCTCAGCCCGGTCGTCAGGGTCGTCCAGTCGTCGGCGGCGATGATCCGCGGGACCAGGTCGAACGGAAAGGGACGGCTGGTGGAGTCCCCCGAGGCCCGGAAGATGATCCCCCGGTCGTTCTGCTCGGCCTCGCGCGTCCCGACCCGTTCGTCGAGGATGCCCGGGCCGAGCCGTTCCAAGGTGCGCATGACGGCCCGGTACTGGGGACGGACCGCGCCGCGGGCATCGACGATCTCGTCGTACCCGGTCGGCTGGTAGCGCTCGAGCAGCCGCGGCGCAATCTGGTCGGAGGCGGACACGGCGGGCGCGCTCCCCAGCGCGGCCGCCGCCCCCGCGGGCGGGACGTCGCGGGTCTCGGCCAGCACCAGATCCGCGACGTCGGTGAGCAGACCCCGACGGGCGAAGGCCCGGCGCTGGCGGTGCGCGGAGCTGCCCCGGCCAACGGCCTGTTCGGCCAGGTTGTCGATGAGCTCCCAGTCGTCGAACCGTTCGAGCTGCGGGCGGACCTCGGTGAGCAGCCGGCGCAGCATGGCCTGGGCCGGTATAGGGCCGGTACCGAGGAGGTCGACGAGGTCGCCCTCCAGGCCGGACCGGGCCGCCCGCCAGGTCGCCGCGCGCAGCAGCTCCGCGCGCGGCGGCGGGGCCTGGCCGCCGGCCTCGATCTCCTCGATGGCCTGGCACACCAGCGCCCGGAACAGCCCGGCGATGAGGATGACGTTGTCGACGTCCGGGCAGGCATCGCAGATGCGCAGCTCGACGGTGGGCAGGTGGGCCGACGGGCGGACGTCGAAGTAGACCATCCCCGGGTCGCTGATCACCCCGGACTTGATCAGGTCCGCCACGAGCTGGTCGTACTCGGCGGCGGTCCGGAAGGACCCGGCGACCCCCGCGGTCGGCCATCGCTGCCACACCAGCGTGCGCATGCTCGCGTAGCCGCTGTCGGCACCCATCCAGAACGGCGAGCTGGCCGAGAGCGCCAGCAGCATCGGCGGCCACGGCGCGGTCCAGGCGACGACGGCCATCGCGAGGTCACGGTCGGCCACGTCGACGTGCACCTGAGCGCCGCAGATGAGCTGCTCGCGCGCGACGATCTGGTAGTCCTCAGTCATCTGCTCGTAACGGTCGTCCCGGGAGACGTCGAGCAGATCCATGTCCACGATCGGCACGGTGCCCGCGGCGGCCGGCCCGAGCCCAAGCTCGCCGGTCACCTCCGCGAGTCGCCGCCGCAGATCGAGCAGGTTCGTCCGCAGCTCCAGCAGATCCGCCGTCGGCTGACTGTTCGTCTCGACAACCGATTTCAATAGCTCTGGGGAGAACGAGTCCCCGTCGAGCCGGCGGAGGATTTCCTCGGCCCTGGGAACGAGCTGACGGGTGGTGAGATCGAGGATGTGAAATTCCTCCTCGACGCCGACGGCCACGATTCGTGCGTCGCTCATGGCGGGCTACGCTACGGCCTGCCGGTTACACATGCGTATCACAGCTATGACCCGTCTCGGGAAGAATCCCGCACTACTCGCCACGGACCTGCACCCCCACCCTTGTCGTCGCCGGGTACCGGCCGCCACCCGACGCCTCGCCCGAGGCCTCGCCCCGGCCCACCTGCGTGACCACGACCACTCGACCACGACCACTCTCGCCCGGTCTCGTCCGGTCCGTCCATCCGGTCCGTCGGCCCTGCTGGCGGGGCCGACGGCCCCAACAGGGTCTCTACTATCCCGCCGGGCCTCGATAAAACGTGACGAAGCGTGCAGGGCGCGGACTCTCCGATGCGGCTGTCCGATGCGGCGCGCGGTCGCTCGACCGGCTCACCGGCGGGAGGATCGACGGATGCGGCGGGACGGGCGGATGCGGCGGGACGAGGTCTACATCGGGGTGATCGGGCCGGCCAAGGCCACCGTCCGTGAGGTCGCCACCGCCGAGTCCGTCGGACGGCGTCTCGCCGAGGTCGGCTGGTACGTCGTCTGCGGGGGCCTGGGCGGGATCATGGCAGCGGCCTGCCGGGGCGCCCGATCGGTCGGCGGGACGACGATCGGGCTGCTGCCGGGCCTGTCCCGGGACGAGGGAAACGACCATCTCACCGTCAGCCTCCCGACCGGGCTGGGCGAGCTGCGCAACGGCCTGCTCGTCCGCGGCAGCGACGCGTTGGTCGCCGTCGGCGGAAGCTGGGGAACGCTTAGGGCCTGTTTGGGAAGTACGTCCCGGGGTTGGCCGTGGATCTGATGGTGATTTTCGGATTGCATGATCCGTTGTGTGGCGTGGGGTGACCTGACGAACGAGCAGTGGGC
>NZ_CDWTMG010000223.1:0-8259 GCF_977945845.1 Frankia sp. CcMO1 | reverse complement strand
CTACGCCTCGTCGGCCAGATCTACTACGACGTTCTTCAGCTCATCGTCCCGACCAACTCCAGCATTCATAGCGCGGACGATCTGTGCGGCAAGACGGTCGAAAGCGGAATGCTCGACTCGGGCACCCACCAGATCGCCTCCGTGCTGTTCCGTCAGATCACCCGGGTGAAAGGAGCGGGCTGCGTCATCCGTCCGGTGACCGGGAACCGGATAGCCGAGGCTCTCCAGAAACTTCATCCCACCGGTGCGGATCACGCCGACGCGGTCCTGTGGGCGGCGGGCGCTCCCACGATGGCGGTCCAGGAATACAACGACAGCTACCAGAAGATCAGATTCGTGCCACTCGACGACTGGCAATCGGCGATCCAGCGGGACTGGTACTCCCAGTACCTCGATGTCGGAGCCAACGTCTTCACAAGGGCCGCTATCGAGCCGGGTGACTACAACATCATCCCGTCCCAGCCGACACAGACCCTCGCAGTGCCGAACGGCATCGTCGCCAGCAAGTACGCCGACGCCGCGCTGGTCGAGTTCGCCGCCCGGATGATGGGTGAACACTCCGCCGAGTTCAAGGCCACCCTGTGGACCACCCATCAGGCGCAGGCGCAGGCGCGCCGCCTCGATTTCGCGACTCCCGGCTCCTTCATCGCGACCAACATCTGCCGGTACGTCCCGCTACATCCGGCAGCGGAGAGATACTATACACATGCGCTCGGTTATCCGACGGGATGCCCGGCCCCGACCCCCTGACCTCCGGTTCACTTGTTGACCCATCAAGAGGGTGGCCCGTAGCGTCGATCCAGGCAAGCGCCAGGCAACGGGTAGGCGACACGGGCAGGGCAACGGTCGATCCGCCGTCATTGTGATGATTGTGACGTGTGATGGTTGTGACGAGGGAGAGCCCATGGAGAACGCAGTCATCGTCGATGGGGTACGCACGGCGTCGGGACGGGGCAAGCCGGGTGGGGCGCTGTCCGAAACCCATCCGGTGGAGCTGCTGGCCACCGTGCTGAAGGCACTGATCGCCCGCAACGACCTTGATCCCGCGCTGGTTGACGACGTCATCGCCGGGTGTGTCGACCAGGCCGGCGAGCAGGCCGTCAACATCGGGCGCACCGCGGTGCTGGCGGCCGGGTTCCCCGAGTCGGTGCCGGCCACCACGATCGACCGCCAGTGCGGGTCGAGCCAGCAGGCCGCCCATTTCGCCGCGCAGGGGGTGCTCGCCGGCGCCTACGACATCGTCATCGCCGCCGGGGTGGAGTCGATGAGCCGGGTGCCGATGGGCTCCACCACCCTCGGCAAGGACCCCAACGGCCCGAGCCTGCACGCCCGCTACCCGGAGGGCCTGGCCCACCAGGGCATCGGCGCGGAGCTCGTCAGCGCCCGATGGAAGATCAACCGGGAGGACCTGGACATCTTCTCCGCGCGGTCGCACCAGCTCGCGGCGGCCTCCGCCGCGGCGGGGGACTTCACCGGGGAGATCGTCCCGGTCGAGATCACCCTTCCGGACGGCACGACAGCCCAGCACACCGTGGACGAGACGGTCCGAGCGACCACGACCGTTGAGACGCTGGCGATGCTCAAGCCGTCCTTCTACACCGAGGCGTACGCTGCCCGCTTCCCGGAAATCACCTGGAACATCACCCCGGGTAACTCCTCCCCGCTGACCGACGGCGCCTCGGCCGTCCTGATCATGAGCGAGACCAGGGCGAACGAGCTCGGCCTGCGGCCACGGGCCCGGTTCCACACGTTCGCGCTCGCCGGGGATGACCCGTTGCTCATGCTGACCGCGCCGATCCCGGCGACCCGCAAGGCGCTCAAGCGCGCCGGTCTGAGCATCGACGACATCGACACCTTCGAGGTCAACGAGGCGTTCGCGCCCGTGCCGCTCATGTGGGCCCGCGACACCGGTGCCGACCCGGCGAAGCTCAACCCGCGCGGGGGCGCCATCGCGCTGGGCCACCCACTGGGTGGATCGGGCACCCGCCTGCTCACCACGATGCTCAACTACCTGGAGGCCACCGGCGGCCGTTACGGCCTGCAGACGATGTGCGAGGGCGGCGGCCTGGCCAACGCCACCATCATCGAACGGCTCTGACCTCCACCGGCCGATCCACCGGCATCGCCCTGGGCACCGTGGGAGCCGGCCCGGTCACGCCGTGAACGCGGCCACGGTGAGCTGCCGCACGGCGGGATCCCGGCATGCCCGCGTGTCCGGGCCGGTCAGCCGCAGCGCCTCGGTGTTCCCCGGCGGGTACACGCGCAGCACGGCGACCGGCGCGGTCCCCGAGGGAGGTGTGCAGCCTTCCGCCACGCCGAGATGCAGGATGCGCAGGACCGCCGTCGCGGCGCCCCCGGGCACGAGCCGCACCGGCGCGCCCACCGGCCCCGTGTGCTCCGCCGCCGCGCCCACCTGCCGGCCGGCCGCGTCCACGAACGACACGCCAGGGAATCCGCGTACCACGCAGGGGCTGTGACCGATGTTGGTCAGGACCAGCCGTTCGTAGTCGCTGCCCGCGGTTCCCTGGCGGTCGATGCTGCTCAGAGCGAGTTGAGCGGTCCGGCACCGGGCCGCCACGGGCGTCGCCGGAGCCGCCACCGCGGTGCCCCCGCCGCCGCCCGGGCCCGGGCCGCATCCGGCGACGAGGATCGCCGTCGCGGCCAGGGCGAGTACCACCGGAAAAACCCTCCCATGAGACCTGTGCATGACGACCTCCTCGTCGCGCGGCGAGCCGGCAAGCCACCCGGTGATGTCACCCAATCCCTTCCCGCTGCTACCCTCCGTGACACCGTCGGGGATCCGTCATATCGGGCTCCAGGGCTCTTGTTCTCATCGGCGCGTCCGGTTCCTCACCATCGCGTCCGGCCCACGCCCGCCGATCGACCGTTCTCCAGTACCGGGCCGGCCGGGCCACGACACCGGACCGGCTGGCCGGCTGGCCCACACGGTGATCTTCTACTGAGGCCCACTCAGGGTCTGGACCGTGCGCCGACCAGAGGTCATCGTGAAACGAACGGGCTATGAAGCGCGTTGTTGCCGCGTGACGGGGTAGGCCCGCGGGCCGGGTCACCCCGCACCGACCGGAAGGGATCATGAAAGTCTCCGAAGATGCCGGGTGTAGTTCCGGCCGACCCACGCGCGAGGAAGCGCCCGCGGGGGTCGACCGATGATCGAGGCGCTTCTGTTGGTACTCAGCCTGGTGCTCGTGGCCGCCTGCGGCGTTTTCGTCGCGGCCGAGTTCGCTTTCGTCACGGTGGACCGGCCCTCGGTGGAGCGGGCCGCCGAGCGCGATGATCGGGGCGCCCGCGGGGTACTCACCGCACTGCGCGGTCTGTCCACCCAGCTGTCCGGCGCCCAGCTCGGGATCACCATCACCAACCTGGCGATCGGTTTTCTGGCGGAGCCCGCCATCGCAGGGCTGCTCGAGGGGCCGATCACCTCGCTCGGCGCCCCGGACGGGCTCGCCCGGGCGGCGTCGGTGGCGATCGCCCTGGTCCTCGCGACGGGCCTGACGATGGTGTACGGCGAGCTGATCCCGAAGAACCTGGCGATCGCCCATCCCCTCGGCACCGCGTTGGCGGTGCAGGCTCCCCAGCGTGCCTTCACGAAGGCCACCGGCCCGCTGATCCGCTCGCTGAACACCACGGCGAACGCGCTGCTGCACCGCCTCGGCATCTCGCCACGCGAGGAGCTGGCCTCGGCCCGTTCGGCTCAGGAGCTGTTCTCCCTCGTCGGGCGGTCTGCCGAGCACGGCACCCTCTCCCACGAGACGGCGACGCTGGTGCAGCGATCCCTGCTGTTCGGTGACCGGACCGCCGAAGACGTCATGACACCCCGGATGCGCATGCGCACCGTCCATGCCGACGAACCGGTCAGTGAGGTTATCACCCTCACCCGGCGCACCGGGCACTCCCGCTTCCCGGTACTCGGCACGGACAGCGACGACGTCGTGGGCCTCATCCATGTGAAGAACGCGGTCGCCGTCCCCGAGGACGCCCGGGACCATACCCCGGTACGCGACGTGATGGTCCCGCCGGTGACCGTGCCCTCGACGATCCTGCTCGACCCCTTGCTGGAGACACTGCGTGCCGGCGGCATGCAGATGGCGATCGTGGTCGACGAGTTCGGCGGCACCGACGGACTGGTCACCGCCGAGGACCTCATCGAGGAGATCGTCGGCGA
Organism: Frankia sp. CcMO1; assembly: GCF_977945845.1. Taxonomy (NCBI): domain Bacteria; kingdom Bacillati; phylum Actinomycetota; class Actinomycetes; order Frankiales; family Frankiaceae; genus Frankia; species Frankia sp. CcMO1. Next base: position 4,076 of record NZ_CDWTMG010000223.1, on the reverse strand, counting down.
CGTTGTCGACGAACACGATCGGGTCAGCCCGCGCGCCCTGCGCCGACGGGACGGCAGCTGGCTGCTCTCCGGCCTGCTGCGCCCGGAGGAGGCCCGCAACGTCACGGGGATCGACATCCCCGCGGACGACACCTACCAGACCCTGGGCGGTCTGATGGCCCGGGCGCTGGGACGCATCCCCGGGGCGGGCGACACGGCGGCCGTGGAGGGCGTGCGGTACACCGTCGAGCGGATGGACGGCCGGCGGGTCGACCGGATCCGCCTGGATCCGATCGCGCCGACGGGCGCCACGCCGGAGAGGGCTACGGACCCGCCGGTCGCGGACCCCGCGGATCGCCGACCCGGCACAGGCCCGGCAGGCCCGGCAGGCCCGGCCGCTGAGGAGGCCGAGGATGCCGAGGATGCCGAGACCGCCTCGGCCGGAAGGGCGGGGTGGGGATGACCGACCTGCTGGCGATCGTCGCCACCGTCGTCCTGCTGGCGCTGAACGCGCTGTTCGTCGGGGCCGAGTTCGCGCTGATCTCGGCCCGGCGGTCGAGCTTGGAGCCGATGGCCGAGGCGGGCTCGCGGCTGGCGAAGATCGCCCTTGGGGCGATGGAGAACGTCTCGCTGATGCTCGCCGGGGCGCAGCTCGGCATCACCGTCTGCACCCTGGGCCTCGGCGCTCTCGGGGAACCGGCGGTCGCGCATCTGCTCCGCGGACCGTTCGAGGCGGCCGGGATGCCCTCCGCCCTGCTGCACCCGGTGGCCTTCGCCATCGCGCTGGGCCTGGTGACCTTCCTGCACGTGGTCGTCGGCGAGATGGTCCCGAAGAACATCGCGCTGGCGATGCCGGAGCGTGCGGTCCTGCTGCTCGCCCCGCTCCTGGTCGGAGTCGTCCGCTGCGGCAAACCGGTCATCGCGCTGCTCAACACGATCGCGGCCGTGTCGTTGCGGCTCGTCGGCGTCGAACCGAAGGACGAGATCGCGAGCGTCTTCACCCGCGACGAGGTCGCCGGCCTCATCGAGGAGTCGCATCGGGAGGGTCTGCTCGCCGAGGATGAACACGACCTGCTGACCGGGGCGCTGTCGTTCGAGGAACGCACCGCGCGTGCCGTCCTGCTCCCGCCGGACGGGCTGGTCACCGTGTCCCCGGCGGTCACTCCCCGGCAGGTCGAACAGCTCGCCGCGCGCACCGGATTCACCCGCTTCCCGGTGCGGGACCCCGAGGGCGGACTGATCGGCTACCTGCACCTCAAGGACGTGCTGGAGACCCGGCCGGAGCAGCGGTCCAGCCCGGTCGCGGCCAAGTGGACCCGGCCGCTAGCCCGAGTCGGCGCCGACGACAACCTGCGGACGGCGCTGGCGACGATGCAGCACTCCGGCGCGCATCTGGCCAGGGTCACCGACGCCGACGGTACGGTCCTCGGGCTCGTCGCGCTGGAGGACATCCTGGAGGAGCTGGTCGGGGAGATCCGCGACGACGCCGTTCGCACGGTCGTGATCCCCACCCACCAGCCCGCCTGAACCGTCCGGTCCCGTATCTCCCGTATCTCCCGTATCTCCCGGTTACCTTGCCTATCCAGAGGCTTCGGTGTCCGATTTATCCCTCTGGATAGGCAAGGTGGGGATCAGCGGCGGGGTTCCCGGGCGACGATGACCGCCATCGACGGCGCCCACCAGTAGCTGCAGTCCGCCGGCGGCTGCAGGCCGTCGACGACACGCACGCTGAAGGTGCGGAAGTGGCGGAGCAGGGCCCGCTGATGCCGCCGGGACACCGAGTCGATCTCGTTCGAGTAGTAGGTGAACGAACCGCCGTCGGCCAGGTGGTCGGCGGCGTGCGCGAAGAAGTGCTCGGCGAAGGTGGGGCTGCGCACGAAATACTCGTCGACCTCGGTCTCGTCGAGGGGATAGGTGTCAAAGAGGATGCCGTCAAACCGGCCGAGGCCGGGTATGGCCTCCTGCCAACGCCCGGTGATGATCTCCACTCCGCGGCGCCCCGCGGGGCGGGCCCACTGCTCGGCGACGCGCACCGTGGCCGGGTTCGCCTCGATGATCATGTGCCGGGCCGGGCCGATCTCCTGGACGAACCCGGCGGACAGGCCCAGGCCGAACCCGACCTCGAGGACGGTACCGCCCGGCTGGGTCACCTCGGCGGCCAGCGCCCGCATCAACGGCGCCTCCCAGGTCTGCATCACCTCCTGGCCGGAGACGAGCAGCGTGCCCTCGACCACCGCGGGGACCGCCGCGTCGATGGCTGTGTCGATCGTCGGACGAGGCGCCCCGGCCACCATCGTGCCGGCCGTCTCGTCCAGCGCGCTGAGATCGGCGACGAACTCGTCGAGGGCCCGGTCGAGCAGCAACCGCCGTGGCTCCTCGGAGACCGGGGCGAGCAGGGACCGCGAGGTCGGGGTCAGTGTCACGTCGAACTTTGCCGCGCGGCGGAGCACAGGGCCTCCCAGATCATGCATCTTTGCCGGTATTGCGCTATATTCCGTCCATACTGGTTCTGTCCATACTGCGATCTTCCATCCTTTACTGCGATACTTTGCCTGTGCGCCCGCGCCGGTCCAGGCATCCGCCGTATCTGAGAAGGTCGCCGGTCTCGGCGTACCTTGGGAGCGGGGCAGGGCGTGCGTGGCCGTTGTCCCACTACGGGAGTGGGGCACGGTGACGGGGGCGACACCACCTCCGCTGCCCGGCGACGCCGTGCGCCCGCTCCAGCTGACCGATCCGCGGCGGCTCGGGGTCTACCAGGTGATCGGCCGGCTCGGGCAGGGCGGCATGGGCACCGTCTTCCTCGGCCGGGCACCCGACGGAAGCGCCATCGCGATCAAGATGATCAGGCCGGAGCTCGCGCAACGGCCCGAATTCCGCGCCCGGTTCGCCCGCGAGGCCGAGAGTGCCCGCCGGGTCCGGCGGTTCACCACGGCCGCCGTGCTGGACGCAGATCCATACGGGCCCCAGCCCTATCTCGTGACCGAGTTCGTCGAGGGTCCGACGCTGTCGAGGCGCGTCTCCGTGCGGGGGCCGCTGCGGCCCGCCGATCTCGAACAGCTCGCAGTCAGCGTGACGACCGCCCTGAGCGCCATCCACGCGGCCGGGATCGTGCACCGCGACCTCACCCCCCGGCAACGTCCTGCTGTCCCCGGTCGGCCCCAAGGTGATCGACTTCGGTCTGGCCCGCGAGTTCAACGCGGACACCGACCTGAACCACAACGTCCGGCATGCCATCGGTACGCCCGGTTACATGTCCCCGGAGCAGATCCTCGACGTACCGATCACCTCGGCGGTCGACGTCTTCGCCTGGGGCGCCGTCATGATCTTCGCCGCCACCGGGCACGCGCCGTTCGGCACCGGTCCCATCGACGCCATTCTTTACCGCATCGTCAACGAGCCACCGCGGCTCGACGGAGTTGGCGGCGAGCTGCGCAACCTCGTCGAGATCGCGATGGCGAAGGACCCGGCGGCCCGGCCGAGCGCGGAGGAGCTGCGGACATCGCTGATCGGCGGGGGTAGCCTCCCCGCGCACCCGGAGCCCGGCACCGGACCGCCCGGACCGCCCGGCACCGCGCAGCCCACCGGACGTGCCCGCCGCTGGGCCCGGCGCCGGCCATCAGGCGCCAAGGGGCCGGCGCCCAGGCCGGAGCCGCCCGGCGGCACGGGCAGCACGGGCAGCACCGCCGCGAACGTGGCGGACATGCCCGTCACCCAGCTGTCCCCGCCGCCTGTCGCCTCGCCGCCGCCGATTCCAGCCCGGACCCCGCCGCCGCGTGGACAGCCCGGGTCGGTACCCCCGCATCCAGCAGGAACCCCGCGCCCGCCGGCACTCAGCCCATCACCGGCCCCGTCGCCACCGGCCCCGTCCAGGCGGCGGCGGTCGCGGCCGGCACTGCTCGTCACCGGACTCGCCATCGCGATCGCCGCCGCGGCAATGCTGATCATCGTGCCGCGCGGCGGTGGCCCGTCGCCGGTGTCGGCGGCCGACCGCGCGTCCATCTCGTCACGCCTGGCCGCGGACGCGGCGGCCCAGCGGGCCCGGCAACCGGGCCTGGCCGGCCGGCTGAGCCTCGCGGCCTACCGGATCGCCCCGACGG
>NZ_CDWTMG010000222.1:1320-8873 GCF_977945845.1 Frankia sp. CcMO1 | reverse complement strand
GCTCGCCCGCCTCGTCGCCGGCTTCCGCTTCTAGCGCGGTGTCCACCGCGACCCTGTTCGCTCTGATGGGGTCGCGGCAGCTGTACTTCCTGCTCGGCGACCTGCTCGACCGCCTGGTGTACCTGTCCACCGGGCCGGCCGTCGTCCTCGCGTTCATCGGCGCCAAGATGATCCTCGACGCACTCCACGAGAACGAGGTGCCGTTCATCAACGGCGGCCACCCCGTGGAGTGGGCAGTCGAGGTTCCGACGGTCCTGTCGCTGGTCGCGATCGCCGCGACGTTGGTGATCACCGGGATCGTGAGCCTGTCGGCGTCGTCCCGGCGTGCCGGGGGACGCGACACCGTGTGAGAGCCTGGCACGCCGCCGCGGCCCGAGCCGGAATTGCATGATCGGCGGGAATTGCATGATCGGCGGGTCGGGGTTAGCCGTGGCGGGGTGGCGGGATCGCGTTGGCCGTCGTGGTGGGGGCGGCGGGACGCGTGCGCGCCGTACCGGTCGTTTCCGCGCCGGGTGGTGACGTGTCGGTTGGGTGCGGGGCCGGCAGCGGAAGCGCACGCTGTCGGCCCCGCGTCCGTGGGCCGGTGCGGGCGGGCCCCGCCTGCGCGGGCAGCGCAAGCGGAACGGGCAGTTCGAACCAGACGGTGCCCTCGGCGTCGAAGCCCCAGTGCGCCGTGCTGGCGGCCAGGGCGGCGCAGGCCAGGCGTTCGGGTCGCCCGCCGCTGACCTCGACGCGCAGGACGCCGTCACGCACGTTGAGCCGGACATCGGCCCGCCCGCGCGCGCCGCGCATGGCGCCGAGGACGAGCAGGTCGACCAGGTCCGCCGCGGGGTCGGCGAGCCGCCGTAGTCGCCAGCCGGTCAGCAGCCAGCGCACGCGATGGGCGACTCGTTCCGCCGCCCGCCCGTCGAGCACCGTGAATGACGCCGACGACACGGGCGGTAGTTCCGGATCGCGTTCGACCTCCATTTCCCCCCTTTTCGTAGCGGTGCGCATACTGTTCGTACGGTCTGTTCGTACGGTCGTGGCCCGGCTCGTCCGGGTGACGGTTGCAGTGCATCACCTAGGTAAGCGGTGGGATCCTCGTGGGGCGACAAAACATGGTTTTTATGTTGCGGACCATGCCGGGCGTGGGCCTGTTATGCATCGTTTTTATTGCTGAAGTTGTGTTCTACCCATAGACCGTGTGGGGATACAGCATGGGGCCGACTCCGCAATGGGGAGTGAGACTTCTCGCCGGGAGACAAATCGGGGCATTGCAGGCTCACCGGGCAATCGAGAGGGGACGTCATGGGTAGATGGACAAAGGCAGACGTCACCAAGTTGCGGGACGCGATGCTCGCACAGGGGCGCACCATCGACGAGATCGCCGACGAGGTCCGCACCCTGTGCGGTGGAAGCCGGCTGGCGGCGTATCGGCTCGCCCACGGTCTCAGCCAGCCCGAGGTAGTTGAGCGTTTCCTTACCGCGACCGAGGGTGCGTTTCTCGACCAGCCAACGCTGTCCCGCCTCGAACAGTTCCCCTCGCGCAGCAGCCGCGCTCCGCTGGCGGCCCATCTGGTGCCGCTGGCGGCCATTTACGGCACCACACCTCTGCGTTTGCTCTCGTCAGAGGCACTGGACAGATTGGACCCCCGCGAGAGGGAACTGCTCCTTCGGTGGGGAAGCAGCCTCGGCCCGACCAGGCCGGGCGGGGCGGATTCGACGCCGGCAGCGTGCGCGGCGACGACGGGAGTGCAGCAGCGCGCTTCTGACCGGTCACTTGAAGGGCAGGTGGCGATGGCTGCACGCCGTGCGTTTCACTTCGCTGCGGGAGCGGAGGGCAGCAACGTGGGTCCGGAAACCCTCGCCGAGATCCAGGAGGAGGTGCGCCGGCTCGCGGCCGCCTATCCGCAGCAGCCCCTGTCGTCGCTGCTCTGTGACCTGACACAGATGCAGGACATCACGTTCCGGCTGCTGGAGGGCCATCAGCCGCCGGCCATGACGCGCGAGCTGTACGTCCTCGCCGGCGTCACGTCGGGCATGCTCGCGAAGGCCAGCCACGACCTCGGGGATCCGAGGTCTGCGATGACGCAGGCGCGGGCGTCGTACATCTGCGCCGACATGGCCGACCACGACGGCCTGCGCGCCTGGGTGCGCGGCCTCCAATCGCTGATCTCGTACTGGGCGGGGTGGTCCAACGAGGCGCTCCGGTTCGCCCGGCTCGGCGAGGAGCCGGCGAGCCGCACCATCGGTAGTGTCCAGGTGTGGATCGCCTGTCTGGAAGCGAGGGCGTGGGCGCTCTTCGGGAACGTGGACGCCACGACCACCGCGATCGAGCGGGCCGACGAGTTGCGCGACGGCATCCGGCCGGACGAGCTCGACGGCATGGGCGGCATCCTCACGTTCCCGCTGCCGCGCCAGATCTACTACGGCGCCGACGCGCTCGCCTGGCTCCCGGAGCAGCGGCACTCGGCCGAGGAGCGGGCCGCCGCCGCGGTCCGGGCGTACGAGCAGGCCGAACCCGAGGAGCGGAGCTTCGGGGACGAGGCGGGGGCTCGGGCCGACCTGGCCGTGGCCAGGGTGAGGATCGGCAACACCGAGGGCGCGAGGGAGGCGCTGAATCCGGTCCTGGACCTGCCCGTGGCGCAACGGATCAATGGCATCATCGCCAGCGTTTACCGGGTCCATTCGGCATTGCGGGAGACCGGGTCCGAGGCCGGCCGGCCGGCTCGGGACCTTCAGGAAGAGATCGAGGTGTTCTCGCAGTTCAGTGCGCAGACGACTCGATGACGACCGAGGGCGCGCGTGAATGTTCCCGGTCGACCTGACCGAGGGCCGGGTCCGCGTGCGCGAGTACCGTGCCGGCGACGTCGACGCCCTCCACCGCGTGTACGGCAGCCCCGAGGCGACCCGGCACCTGAGCTTCGAGCCCCGGTCGCGGGACGACGTCGAACTGCTGATCAAGCGGATCTCGGTGGATGCCCTCGCCCTCCCGAGGACCGAGTACGCCCTCGCCGTCCAGTTCGTCGCCGGGGACGACATGATCGGCATGGCCCGGCTCGCGCTGGGCGACTTCCGGTCCGGTCAGGTCGGGTTCGCGCTGCGGCCAGACCGCTGGGGCGGTGGACTCGGCAGCGACGTCGTACGGGTGCTGCTGCGGCTCGGCTTCGACGAGCTCCGACTGCACAGGATCTGGGGGGCCAGGTCACCGCTGAACGAGCCGTCCGCCCGCGCGATGAGCAGTGCCGGCATGGTCGAGGAGGGCCGGATCCGGGACCACGTCTTCGTTCGCGGCGCGTGGCGGGACTCGGTCGTGCACTCGATCCTGGCCCACGAATGGGACCCAGGCACACGATCCACGGACTGAGTCGTGTGTGGCCCCCGGAACGGGGTCGGAACGCGACTGAGTCGTGTGTGGCCCCCGGAAACGGGTCCAGACGCGACTCAGTCGTGTGGACCCGAACGGGTTGCGGGCGGCGACCGCAGGTCCAGAACCTGCGGGCCGCCCGGATCGTCGTCCGGCGGCTCCGGTTCGAACAGGCCGGACTGGAGCAGCCGGTACGCGGCGTCCCGCGTCTCGCCGCGCGTCCCGGTGATCGTGATCGCCTTGCGGACGGCGTTCCGCGCGACCGCGCTGACCTCGCCCGCCCGGGTGCCGTTGGTGACGCTGGCGCTGATGAGGGCGACCGCGCCCTGGCCGCGGGTGAGCGTCTCGGTCCGCCAGCCGGCTGCGGGGTGGTAGGTGATCCGTGCGACGAGCGCGATCGGCAGCGGGGAATGGTTGGCCTCCCGGCCACCGGCGATTCGCGGATGCGCCGACGGCGCCGGCGGGCGCAGCGGGAGCGGTCGCGGGTAGGCGTGCACGAGGCCGGTCGGGTCCAGGATCGCGAACAGGTCCGAGAAGTAGGTCGCCCCTGCGCGGACCAGCGCGACGACGAGTCTGGTCCGGCCCACGAGGCGCCGTCCGGGGAAGACGATCACGCTGCCCTTCCACGCCACGACGCCCGCGTGCACGAACACCAGCTTCTCGGCGTTCGCCGCCAGCCAGTGCTCGACGTCACTCAGCAGCCGGTCCGCCGCGTCCTCGAGGCGCTCGCCGTGCGACAGGGGGACGCCGTCGCGGATGCCCTGCCAGCCCGCGCCCGGGCGGTACCGCAGCCGCCACAAGCGCTCGGCCGCCGCTTCCGCGCCGTCGTCGGCAGGCTGGAACGTGCAGCGCACCAGCCGCTCCATCACGCCGGGGGCGAGTGCCCCGGGGATGTCCAGGGCGAAGCGGCGGCCGAACGCCTCGCCGACGAGTCGGCGGCTGTCTGCCAGACGGCTGGTGTTCATCGTCGCCTCCTCCCGGTCGCATCCGGCCGACAGGACCCGCCTCTCAAGGTGCACCGGTCGCCTCATGGCCTCGGGCCTTCAGCGTCACCCGGGGAGCAGCGTCACCCGGGGAGATATGCCCCAACCTACCCCGCTCCGGCGCCGCGGCATTCACGGAGGGTCTTGACAAGAAGGCTTCGGGTAGAGCCAACTCGGGCGTTCAGCCCATGTCCAACGACACGTGGTAGTCGACCGATGACGTTGTGTCAGACTCGGGTCCGTGGGCAGGGGGATGTTCGACGGATCCGCCCCGCAGGGGGGACGCTGGCGCACCGCACTGATCGTCGCCGGGGCCACCGCTGCGGTGATTGTGGGCTGTGCCGCATGGCTGGCGCTCCGCGCGCACGCCGCGCGTGACGCCGCCGTCCTGATGCAGGCGGACGGCGCCAGGCTGCGCGGGGAACTGGCCGCCTACGACCTCACCGCCGCGGGAGCGACGCTCGGCCGGCTGCGCGAGCACTCGGCCCGCGCGCACGCCGTCACCGGAGATCCGGTCTGGGCAGTGGCGAGTGCGGTCCCGGTGCTCGGGCGGGAGCCGCGCGCCGCCCGGGAGACCGCGGGAGTGGTCGCCGACGTCACTGCGGCGACACGACCGCTGGAGTCGGCGCTGCCGCGGCTCGACCCGCGGCGCGGTGGCACAGGGCAGATCGACGTCGAGGCGCTGGCTCGCGTGGGCGCGGCGCTGCCCGAGGTCTCTGCCGCCGTCGACGACGGCGCGACGAGGATGGCGACGTTGGACACCGGCTCGTTGCGGCCCCAGTTGGCCACCGGTGTCACCACCGTCCGGGACATGCTCGAGGGAGCGCGCGGCCCCCTGTCCGGAGCCCAGCCCCTGGCCCGGACCCTGCCGGTCATGCTCGGGGCCGAGGGTGAGCGGACCTGGATGGTGCTGCTGCAGCAGAACGCGGAGGCGCGCGGGACCGGTGGCCTGGTCGGTGCGTACGCCGTCGTCCGCACCGACCGGGGGAAGCTGAAGCTGGTGACGGCGCGGTCGCGGCAGAACCTCGACCGCGGACCGGCGATCCCGGTCGGCGGCGTCCCGGAGGAACTGCGGGAGCTCTGGGGGCGTGACCTGCAGGAATGGGCTGGCCTCAATCTGAGCCCGAACTTCCCCTGGACCGGCCGGCTCGTCGCCGACGGCTGGGCGGCCGACCGCCGCCGGGGCCGCCTGGACTACGTGGCGGGTGTGGACGCGCACGTCGTTGCCGCGCTGCTGGCGGGGATCGGGCCGGTGCGGCTGTCGGACGGCGTCACCGTGTCGCAGCAGAGCGCAGTGGACTTCCTCAGCCGGGGGATCTACCGGAAGTACGACGACCCTGCCGACGTCGACGCCGCGACGTCCGAACTCGTGGCGAAGGTTTTCGACCGCCTCACCAGGGGCGGGTTCAACCTGCCGGCGGTGGTGGAGGCGATGGCGGATCCGGTGTCGCAGCGGCGGCTGCTGATGTGGTCGGCCGACGCCGGCCAGCAGCAGGCGCTCGAGCGGATGACGATCGGCGGAACGCTCCCTGAGCGACCAGGCGCGTACGCGATGGCCGTGGTCAACAACGGTGGCGGCAACAAGATGGACGCCTACCTCAAGGTCCACACGACCTACTCGCCCGGCGTCTGCGCGCACGGCGTGCGCGTGGGGCACATCACGGTCGACCTGCAGAACACCGCGCCCCGAAGAGGGCTGCCGAGATACGTCACGGTGCGCAGCGACCTCGTCGAGCGAGGCCGCATCGAGGGGAGGACGCGGCGCGCGGTGCCCGGCAGCAACCGGGTGCTCCTCGACGTGTACGGGCCGGTCGCGTCCCAGGCCGCGCTGACGACGGTGGACGGCGACCCGACGGTGCCCGTCCGCGGCGTCGACCGCGGCCACAGTGTGTGGCGTGTCGCGGTGGAGTTGGGCCCCGGGCAGCGCAGGCGAGTCGACGTCGCCCTGGCCGCGCCCGCGGTGGCCGGGGACGCGGGTACGCGGCCGGTCGTGATGAGCCAGCCGATGGTCAACCCGGCCACGGTCAGCACGGAGCCGCTGGCGCCGTGTGCCGTCGTCCAGCGGAGGGGGTGACGGCGGTGGGAGGCCCGTCGTTGGGGCCGGTCGACACCGTTCGACCGGTCGGGCCTTCCGCAAAACGTCCGATGCGCAACGCCGTCATGGATGCCGGCGCGCGCTCTGTGTGACGATAGGATCACTCATTGTGAATACATCGCGTACGACGAAGAGGATCGCCGGCGCCGCAATCCTGGGGGCCGCCCTCATCGGGGGAACCGCCGCATACGCTTATCCGCCGGGGACCTCGATGACCGCCTCGATCCAGGCAGGCCCGCGCGACGACGGGCACAAGGGGACCAAGCTGAACGTGCTCGTCACGAACTCGAACCCTTCGTGCGCCATCTCGTTCCGCGCCAACGGTTCCCAGGCGACCCGGGCCGCCGGGCATACGGTCGACTTCTACCAGACGTTGTTGATCAATGCTGACCGGGGACGCCACTCGGTGACCGTGAAGACGATCGGCTGCGGCTTCCCGAACAAGGAGCAGGCGAAGAGCACCGTCCAACTCCTCAAGCCGCACATCGACACGAAGACCTCGGTGAAGCACGGCAGCAAGTTCACGGTCACCGTGAAGGACTTCCCGCCGAGTTCGCCGTTCACGGTCGTGGCCACGATGAGTGGTCAGCCGTCGGTCTCCGGGAGCGGGTCCACGAACAGCAAGGGTCTCGGCAAGGTGAAGCTGGCGCTGCCGGCCGCCGGAACCTGGGGCCTGGTTGCCACCGGTGGTGGAGTGACCAGCACGACCTCGATCAAGGTCAAGTAGCGGACGGTCCGGGCGGCGGCTCATGCGCCCGCCGCCCGGATCCCGCGACCCGACCACCTGGCCACCCGACCACCCGACCACCTGGCCCGCCTGCCCACCTCACGACTCAGCTCTGGCCCTCACCGGCCAGGCGGGATCCCGGCCGTCCCACCCGGCCCCCGTTCCTGGCCGATCCCCACCGGCGGATGACGGGCCGCGCGGACCCTGAACACCCGGACGCGGTCCGCCGTCCCGCCCGCCGCCCCGCCGGGGTGGCGCCTCAGTCGCGCTCGATCGCGCGGGGCGCCACTCCGGCGGTCGGGGCCTTGCCCGCTGCGTTCTCCGGGATGCCATCCGGCCCACCGTTCACACGACTGAGTCGTGTCTGGACCCGTTTCTGGGGTCCGCACACGACTGAGT
>NZ_CDWTMG010000222.1:0-728 GCF_977945845.1 Frankia sp. CcMO1 | reverse complement strand
CGCATGAATCGTCGGTGGGGCCGCGCTTAGGCGCCGGATTGGTCCATTTCCGGGGCCAGGCCGGCACGGAGGTTCCCGGCCAGGAGGCGGTGGTCGAGGGCCCCGGTGAGCACGAACCCGATGCCCGCGATGAGGAACGACGTCGTGTCACTCCCGGGCTCCGTGTTCCAGACGGGCAGCAGGCCTACGCCCAGCACCGCTCCCCACACGACGAGATGGTGCACTCGCAGGCCCGGCCCCAGAAGTCGAAACGTGAGAACCGCCAGTGCCCAGGCCACGGTCAGGGCGCTCGCGGAACCGACCGGCGTCCCCTCCGGCATCCACCGGCCGATCTGGCTCGCCGCGACGAGGACCGCGAGGGCCGCGACGCTGGCGACGAGCAGTCGCCGCCGGCTCGTGCTCTGCGTCACCGCGCCGCGGCGCTGCTCGTAGCGCGCCACGCCGAAGGCCGCCGCGAGGACGACCGCCCCGCCCATGCCGAAGGCCGGCCACCCGATGAACGATCCGCCGAGGTTCCCCAAGCCGGCGAGTATCAGGACCAGGCCGAAGGTGACCGCGTTCAGGCCCTGCCAGCTGAGGTAGGGGTAGCTGCGCCCCGCGGCGTCCGTTCGGTGATGTTCCATGTGACCCGTGCCTCCCCGACCGTTTTATCCGGTGAGTGTAGCGCTGCCCGGTGCTACCAGCCGCGCTCGCGCCACTGCGGCAGGTGCGGGCGCTCGGTCCCGAGC
>NZ_CDWTMG010000221.1:0-8332 GCF_977945845.1 Frankia sp. CcMO1 | reverse complement strand
TGCACCCGCACCGCGTCCATCACCGTCGGCCACGACAACTCCGTCGCCCGGGCCGCCGCGGACACCGTGGCCGACAGGCCATCCACGACCAGATCCCCGGCGTGCGCGCGCAACCGCGTCGTGACCCGGGCCCGGGCCGGCACCAAGGAGACCGACTCGGTGAACGAGGCCCGCGGGCACAACCGTTCGCCGCAATACCAGCGCCGCTTGGTCCAGGTCAGCCGAAGGTGGCCGCCGCCGCACGGCAGATCCCGTGGGCTGGTGCGCACGTACTCCTTCACCCGCCTGGCGAACACACCACACGTCGGGCACGCCGTAGCCGCCTCGTCCACAGTCGCCAGATGCACCAGCCGTGAACCGTCCGCCGCCCGTTCGACGCTCTCGACCGCCAGGCCGTCCAGGTCCAGCAGCACCGTCGCGTCACCGACGCCCGTCATATCGTTGTCCAAGCCCGTAGCCCCGTCGGTGCCGTGATTGCGTGAGAACAACCACGATCACCAGGGGCTACGGGCGCTCCGCGTCAGACACGCCGCACGCAGAGAACATCACACACCGTCACCTGCCACGCTCACCCGACAGGACCGACCCCGGCTAACTTCGAAGACCCGTCATTCAGCGCGTTTGGCGCATGGCTCCCGCCCCCCTGACGTGGCAGGCCGTTCGTGAACTCAATGCCGCCGTCCTGGACGAAGTGCGTGCTGACAGCGGCATCCCCGGCTCCGAGGCGATCGACGACGCCGCTTGCCGCCTCGTGCTGGACACCTGGCACATGCCTTTACTGGGGTTCGATCTGGCGGAGAATCGAGTGAGCATGCATGCGACCGAATTGCGCCGCCAAGAAGAATCCCGACGACGCTTCGGCGTGCTCTGAACCGGTCGCCCCGTGGTTCGGTCGACGGTGTGCTGGTCTCGCGCAATCACCTTGGCGTTAGTTACGTGGATGACCAAGGCGATCGTTGACGGCTGGTCCCCGACGTGCGCATCCCCGGTCGGGTTGCCCACGGGTTGCCCTGCACCGCTCCGGCGTTCGAGCCCGGGGACTCGAGTCAGCGATCAACGTCCACTCGCTGGCGCGGGTCACGCCCGTCGCTATGCGGCATGTCCGGACGGGGCTGGCGCCGCGCTTTTACAGCGCGCGCCAGCGCACACTGTACGCGGCAGGTACTACAGCTGCGGATCTCGGAATTTGTCTTGACCGGGCGGGGTTGCCGCTCGTGTGATCCTTGACGATGTGGCGCAGCAGGTCGGTCGGCAGGTCGAGGCCTGGACGTGGGAGCTGGGCGGGTGGCTGGCCCGGGTGGCGCCGGTGTTCGCCCGCCCGGAGCCGCGGGAGCTGCTGCGGCAGATGACGGTCGGGCTGTTGTCGTCGTTGCCGAAGAAGAACGGCTGGACGTTGGCCGAGCAGGCCGGGCACACCCACCCGGGCCGGATCCAGACGTTCCTGTGCCGGGGCGCCTGGGATGCCGGCGCCCTCGAGGCGCACGTGCGGGACCTGGTCGTCGAGACGTTGGGTCACGACCAGGACGGGGTGCTGATCGTCGACGACACCCAGATGATCAAGAAGGGGGTCAAGTCCGTCGGGGTTGCGCCTCAGCACTGCGGGTCGACCAACCAGATCGAGAACTGCCAGGTCATCGTGATGCTGGCCTACGCCCGGCTCGCCGAGCACGGTGGCGGGCACGCGTTCATCGGGCACCGGCTGTACCTGCCCGAACGCTGGACCAAGGACCCCGACCGCTGCCGTGAGGCCGGGGTGCCGAAGGACGTGGTGTTCGCGACCAAGCCCCGTCAGGCCGTCGAGCTCTTCACCGAGGCCGAGGACACCGGGGTGCGGTACGGGTGGATCGCCGCCGACGGCGGCTACGGCCAGTACCGCGAGGTGCGGGACTGGCCCACCCAACGCTCACGCCGGTACGTGATGGCCGTCCCGTCATCCCAGCCGCTGACCCGCGTGCACGCCATCGGCGCTCAGGCCGCCGTCGCGAGGGCGGATGACCTGCTGGCCCGCGCGACTCGGTGGGAACGGCGATCCTGCGGGCACGGCGCCAAGGGCGAACGCTTCTACGACTGGGCGTTCTTCACCGTCACCCTGCCCGACGAGCCTGCCGCCGACGGGTTCACCCACACCTTGATGATCCGCCGCAGCGTGAGCGATCCGTCCGAGGTGGGCTACTTCCTGGCCCACGCCCCGGCCGCGACCGCCACCAACGCGATGGTCGCGGTCGCCGGGATCCGCTGGCGGATCGAGGAATGCAACGAGCAGGGCAAGGACCTGATCGGCCTGGACCAGCACCAGGTCCGCACCTGGACAGCGTTCCACCACCACGTGGTCGTGTGCATGTTCGCCCACGCCTTCGCCGCCACCCGCAAAGCCCGTCTGCATGCCGATCACAGCCCAGCCGGTGAGGCGCCGACCGAAGCAGCACACCGGGGAAACGGCCTGCCAGCGACCTCAACCGCGCTGCGACAACCGACAACGGCCTCTGGCGCCAGCTGACCACAGTCGCCGACGTCGTCACCCTGCTCGGCGCCTGGCTCCAACCCACTCGCGACCGCCTCGCCACCATCCGCTGGACCATGTGGAAACAGGCCCACCGCCTACGAGCCCAGATCAGCCACTACCAGCGACGAGGCGAGCGAGTCCCCGCTCACCTTCGAGCCTGAACAGCCACAACAGATTCCACCTGATCCGCAGCTGTAGTACAGGAGCGGATGGTCGCGCGGACGCGGCGTGGCGGACGGGCCCCCGTCCCGCGCCGATGCCCCGATCGTTCAGCGTGCTGAAACCGGTGCAGTGTCGTCGGCAAGTTCGTGCATCGGCAACGCTTGGCGGTCACATCGCGACACCGGCGCCCCATAGGGCACGGCTTCTCATCGCGCGAGCGCGCCGAGTGATTCGCCGAGGGCAGCCAGGCACTCAGTAGGGTCGGGGGCTGGCGCGGTGGCCCGTGAGGGCTCCGTTTCCAGCCCCCGACCCTACTCAGTGGCCGCTCGCGCGTGACCCCCATCACCGAAGCAGAGCATCGCAGTGTGGATGCGTCTGTGGTGGACGCGTGGCGAGAACCATCATCACCGGCCGCTCAAGAGCCCTCTGACAGACTGCATGGATGTCAGAGGCAGTCTTCGCGTTGCTCGGAGCCGCTATTGGCGTACTCGGAACCCTGGCTACGGAACTGGTCCGGGCTCGACGTGAGGAGCGGACTCGCAGGGGAGACGAGCTTCGTTCGGCGTGTGCCGCATTCGTCGCCGCGATGGCACGTACGCGGTACCTCGCGAACCAGGCCGGCCACGGTGGTGATGACCGTGAGTTGGTGCCGGAGTTCCGGGCGGCGCGGACGGAGGCGCGAACGCAGTACGAGCGGCTGCGGCTAACGAGCGGCTCGGTACCCGCTCAGGAGGCTGCTCGATTGTGCATTACGCACGCGTACAACGTCTGGGAGTACGCCCGGGGAAACCGGCGACGACCCGAGTTGTACGAGAGCGATCCGCCGGTGGATCAGCTGGAGCGATCGATCCAGCGCCTACTGGTGGAGATCCGGACGGAACTTGGTGTCCCTGAGCCCGGCGCCGTCTACCGCGAGCCGGTCGAGTCCTCCGACGTTGCGGAACCAGGGACTTTGTCCGGTTAGTAGGGCGGGGTTAGCTTCCCGGCGCCGCGGCTCAGGACGTACACGTGTGCGCGCCTGGAGCGCGACGGTCGCATGCGGGTGATCAACGCGGACTCCTCGGGCGAGCCGAAGGCCGTCGTCCGCATCGCGCGTTCCGTGCGGCCGGCGGCACGAGCGTGCATCATTCTTCCTTGTGCCCTGCCGAGCGACGAACCGGCAACCAAACCCCGCGTAAGGTGGTCCCCGAACTAGCAGCCCGCTCGGAGGATTGTGGGATGGCGACCGCCGCGTCGGCTGTCGCAGAGGAGACCTGGAATGGCAAGCCCGACTGAGCTTATGCTCGACGATCTGAAAGCGAAGTACGAGGCCCAGGCCAGCTCAGCCGCGTTCTCAAGATTGTACGAGGACGACCCCGAGTTCGGGCACATGTTCAGCGTGCTGCACAAGCGGTTGAACGGTCACTTCGACGACATCAACGATCGAGCGCGGAGCACTCGCCACTACTGGGCGGACAACAGTCGAGATCTCATCGCACTGATTGACGAGCTCAACAACGACCTCTATGAGCTCAGACGGGCGGGTTTTGAGGTCACCTTCGCGGTCGGCTACCAGGACGCGCTCGAGCGCTGTGCGCCTTGGCTGTCGCGCAGTGGGGGCAGCGCAGTTCCCGAAAACTTCGAGCAAATCAAGGTAATTAAATACGAACCCGTGTTCAGTCGCGCGTCCGACACGATCAAGCTGAAGAAACGACAGATCAACCTCAAGCTCTCCATGGTGGGCGAGGGGTCATATGCGCACGTGTACTCCTACGTCGACCCCGACTACGGCATCAAGTTCGCCGTCAAGAGGGCCAAGCGAGGCATTGAGGAGCGGGATCTGCGACGTTTCAAGAAAGAATTCGAGGTGATGAAGCGGCTCAGCTTTCCATACGTGGTCGAGGTGTACCGCTACGATGACGAGCGCAACGAATACCGGATGGAGTTCTGCGACGAGACCCTCCGCGCCTACATCGGCAGGCGGAACGGCATCTTGACCTTCGCAACGCGGAAGCGCATCGCTCTCCAGTTCTTGTACGGCGTGAATTACCTCCACAGCCAGGGCCTACTCCATCGCGACATCAGCCTGCAAAATGTCCTGTTGAAGGTCTTCACTAGTGGCGCCGTTCTGGTCAAGCTCTCTGACTTCGGTCTCGTGAAGGATGCGACCTCGGACTTCACGCGCACCAAAACCGAACTAAAAGGCACCATCCGCGATCCACACTTGGAGAATTTCAAGGAGTACAACGTCTCCAACGAGATCTACGTGATCGGGTGGGTGCTCTCATTCATCTTTACGGGCAAGGAATCGTTGCGTCCTGGCCCAGGCGAATGGTCCCCGATAGTCCAGAAGTGCGTCGATCCTGCGACTGAGAGACGGTACAAGACAGTGCTTGAGCTCGTCGCGGACGTTGAAGGGCTTGCCGCCACGCCTACCGACGCCCCGGCGTAGCCCGGGGCCGGACGCTGCGCACGGTGGGCCAGCGAGAGCGCGGCATGCCCCCACCCACTACCCGCGGCACGAGCGCGTGTTCATCGCGACCAAAGATGGGAGAGCACTGGGCCGGCCGCTTCCGACGGCGCGATGCGGCAACGGTATTCTTCTCAGATAGGGATCGCGGCAGCTCCTTGTGTGCCCCGGTCACGGTGGCCGGAGTACCGGCTGAGGAGCGCCCGCTGCGCGAGGCCCTGGACGCGGAGCCGTGCACGCTGGTGACGCCGACGGACCCCGGGAGGAACGGATGGAGCTCATCGAAAGGGCCCGCGAGGTACGCCCGTGGACGTGGACCTGACACCACCCAGCTGACGGCGGAGGATCGCGATGTCCGTCAGGTCCTTGTCCCGCCGCAACTGCTCCTTGTAGGCGAGCACGTCAGTGAGCGCGGCGAACGGCAGTCCACCGATCGTCTCGGCGCGGTCTATGAGCGCGTCGGCGTCCCACTCCGGTGAGATCCAGCCCTGCGAGAACTGGATGCAGCCGTCCCAGAACGAGACTATCGGCGCGCCGTTGACCGTGCCGGTGTCGTTCTCGCCCCTGCCCTGGAGCCCGTCCCAGGCTGCTCCGCGCGCCACGACGTCGAGGTCGTGGACGTCGGGACACAGCCCGTGCGCGAAGAGCGGAGCGCTGCCGAAGACGACGAGGTCGCGCCGGTCGAGCCCGAGCCCGACGACGATCGCTTCCAGCCGCAGCAGCAGCCGGTCGCCGCGCGTCTCAGCGCGACGCGGCATCGGAGACCTCGCGCCGATCGCCGTGGGCGTCACCATGCAGGTACTTGGCGACCTTGTGGACGTCCTCCGGCGGGCAGAGGTCCCACACGTATTTCGCCCGGCGGGTCTCGTAGATCTCCTTGATCCAGGTGCGAAGCACCACCTGTGAGGCCTTGGCGATAACGGCGACGGAGCCGATCCAGACGACGACATCACCGTGGGCGGCCAGCTCGGCGAGTACCCGCGACGTCATCCCGTCCCCCGATCACTCAGCTGAGGGTGCGGACGCCGTCGGCGATGTTACGGAGCTCGGCCGGACGGGCGATGGTGATCGCCTGCCGACCGGTGTCGACGATCCCCGCTGTCTTGAGCGACCGGATGATCTTCTTCACCGAGTCGAGCTTCTTCGTCCCGATCAGGGAGGCGAGGTCGTGTTGGCTCAGCCGCAGGAGGACACCCGCATCGCCGGTGCGCTCCCCGAGCCCTAGGTCGAGGAGCTCCACGATCCGCTTGGCCAGCTGCTGCTCGATCGCGAGCTCGGACTCGACGTTCTTCCGGGTCGCGCGGTCGGCCATGTCGCCGGTGCTCCTGAGCAGCGCGTGCATCGCCCGCGGGTGCGCGTAGAGGAACTGCTGCCATCTCTCGCCGGGCAGGTACAGCGCCTCCACGTCGTCGAACGCGACGACACTCGCCATCCGCGGCAGCCCTCGGAGCACAGCCAGGTCACCGACGACGGCCTCGGGACCGCGAATGTCGATGATCCGCGGCGGCTTGCCCCGGAGCACCTTGACGTGCCCCTTCTTGAGCAGCAGGACGAAGTCCCCGGTCTCGCCCTCGAGGAAGAACGGCTGGTTCGCGGCTCGGTGGATCGGATGGCCCAACGCCTCCAGCTCGGCGCGCTCCTCCTCACCGAGCGGAGCCTCCCCAGGCGCCAGCAGCTTGTAGTCCATGCATGAAAGCGTAACAGTCCACTTAGTTAAGTGGAAGAAGGCCGAGATCAGCGGTCGGTCACCTAGCGGGGGGCGTCGTACTGGGACGCGCCAGCTCGGTTCGGGTCCCGTGTAGCCGATCGTCTTGACGGTGCGGGTCCGGTTGGCGCCCGGCGAGCGCGTGACATGGCGGGCACCGAGCACGAGTTCGTGAGCCGATACTGCTGTCAACGGAAAAGATCATTTCCCTGTGGGCGGGGCTCGAGCGGATCTTGCGTAGGATGCGCCAGTTCTTCAGTTCGGCGTTGGCGCGTTCGCCGGGAGCGCGTAGCGCCGAGTGGGCGCGGTTGACGGCCTTCTGCCCGGCGGACAGTTCGCGACGGACGAACTTGTCGGTGCCGCGGTCATAACGGCTGCGCCGGTGCGGAACCCGCACGCTGGGGCCGAGCCCGTGGTAGGCGGTGTCGGCGAACGCCGTCACGCCGGCCGCGGCCAGTGCCTGCGGGATGGCGTGTTCACCGGCGGCGCCGGCGTCGTGCCGGGCACCTGGCAAGGCCGGTGAGGCCCAGATCAACCGGCCCGCAGGGTCGGCGATGACTTGCACGTTGCCGCCGTGCTTCTTGTGCTTGCCGGAGTGTGCGCCGTGAGGCGCTTGGTGTTCGAGTGGAGGTGAGAGACCACCACCGCTGTCCTGTCGCAGCAGGGCGGTGCAGCTGGGGGCAGCCTGATCCGGGAGGTGCCGGGGAGGGTGGGAGCAGCCCTGACGACGCCGGGACGTTCCAGCACTGCCAGATGGGGCGGGTTCGGCTAGCGAGATGGAGAGGAGTACGAGAGGAACCGGCGTTGATGCCTCCTCAAGGCACACCAGCTCGAACCTGGCGGATCTGGGCTGGGTGCGGCGCGCTCTCACTGTTGATTCCGGCCGTGAGGGGTCCTTGTGCGACTGACAGCGGTGGTGCAGGGAAGGCACGGCGAAATGCTGCGGGGTAGTCGTGTCCAGGGCCGCGGGGGTATAGCCGGGCTCCTCCTTCGTCGATCGAACATCGAGTGAACACGGGAACCGTCCCGGACCTTGCCCTGCTCCGCCCGTCCCGGGCGGCGGGGTGTGGGGGACGTGCGGCGTCCGGGCACATCCCGTCCGGCGACGGGAACGGAGCGGCCGGCCCCTTCTACGGTGAGTTCCACTCCCGGGGCCGGAACCCAACGCGGAAAGGAGCGCCTCATGGCGGAGCTTCTCGAGAGGGAACGCACCGGCTGCGATCCCTGCGGCGTTCAGTTGTCGGCGGCGATCGCCGCTCTGGGCTCCTTCCAGCAGGCGACCGAACAGGCCGACGGAAAGGCCGGGACGCTCGTCACAATCCAGGCCGGGATCGCGGCCGTGGCGGCGACCCAGATCGGCGCGGCCGTCGGTTTGAGCCTGTCCGGTGCCGCGCGCGCTGGCTTTTGGCTGCTGAGCGCGGCGGGCCTCGTCGCGTTCCTGCGCTGCGGCTGGCTGCTCGCGGCCGTCCTGACGCCGCGCACGGTCCGCGCCACGGCCGCGAACCGTTTCTCG